>JALRFZ010000498.1 GCA_023253615.1 Verrucomicrobiales bacterium
GACGACGACGGCAACCTTGCGGAGATCCTGCCCTTCACCGCCGCGGCGCGTGTCGCGCAGGGCGACGACGACGGCAGCGGTCGTTTCCAGATCAAGCGTCCCGTCGATTTCTTCTTCGGCAAGGACGGCGCGCTCTACATCATGGATTACGGCGAGACCTGGGGCGCGAACGTCGATTCCCGGCTCGTGCGCATGAGCTACCAGCGTGGCAACCTCGCTCCGGTGACGAAGGCGACCGTCACCCCGACGGCGGGTCCACACCCGCTCGAGCTCACCCTCTCCGCGGCCGGCTCGAAGGACCACGAAGGCGACGCCGTCACCTACGAATGGCGTGTGGGCGACCAGGTGCTGGCCAAGGGCGCGGAGGCCAAGGTGACGATGAAAGACGCGGGCGACTTCCGCGTCGAGCTCGTCGTCAGCGATGACAAGGGTGGCGTCGGCAAGGCGGTCGTGCCCGTGACGGTGGGCAACTCCATCCCTCGGGTGAAATTCCTCTCGCCGCAGGAGGGCGACTTTTTCACCCCGGGCGAGCCGGTGAGTTTCCGCGTCGAGGTCAATGATCCCGAGGACGGTGCCTCGACCGGACGCGAGGCCGAGTTCTCGGTGCGGACGCTCGTCAGCTCCTCGTGGGCCGCGGCCGATGGCAAGCTCAGCGACGTCGATCCCGGACTCTCGCGCATGAAGCAGTCCGATTGTTTCAACTGCCATTCCGTCGATCAGAAGCTGGTCGGACCCACCTTCATGGAGATCGCGCAGCGTTACCAGGACCAGCCCGGAGCCGTCGAGACTTCGGTCGACCGGGTCATCAAGGGATCGGCGAACGTGTGGGGGCTCATCCCCATGCTGCCTCACCCGCAACACACCGCCGACGAGGTCCACATGATGGTGAAGTGGATCTTCTCCCTCGCCGACGGCCAGACGACACCCACGGTGGCACGCGGTCTCGAGGGACAGATCACCCCGCCGAAGGATGGCAAACTCGCCACCGGTCTGGTCGAGGCGACCTTCACCGATCTGGGCAAGGCACCGGCCGGTTCCCTCGCGGGCAAGGCGACGGTCAAGCTGCGCACCCGCAAGCTCGAGGCCGAGCAGGCCGACGCGCTGGAGGGACCGAAGAAGCAAGGCAAGGTGATCGGTTCGACCGCGCATGGTCATGTCGCGCGTTTCAGATCCATTCCCCTCGCCGAGGTCTCGTCCGTGAAGGTGCGCGCATCCTCCGGCAATGTCGGCGGCACGATCGAATTCCGCGCCGGGACGCCCGATGGACCGCTCCTCGGATCGGTCGCGGTGCCGAACACGGGGGGCTGGGACAAGTTCCAGGATTTCGAGACGACCCTGACAAAAAGCCAGGACCGCGCCGACGTCTGCCTCGTCTTCGTCAATCCCGGCAAGGGTGGCCTGATGAACGTCGACTGGGTCGAGTTCCGGAAGTGATCCTCGTCACTCCCCGGGGTCGGTCATCATCAGCACGATGTTGGCCGCGTTGAAAAAGGCGTGCATGCCGATGGGGACCCAGAGGCATCGCGTCGCCTCGTAGGCGATCGTGAGGAGCACGGAGAAAACCCAGAGCGGGAGCAGCGCGGGCAGGTTTCCATGCACCACCGCGAAGAGGCCCCCGATGATCACGGCGGAGAAGACGGGGTGGGTGAGGTCGCGCAGGGTGCCGTACATGTAGCCGCGGAAGAGCATCTCCTCCACGACGGGGGCGGCGATGCAGGCCATCACCACCGAAAGGCTCAGGAGCAGGGGGGAATCCGATTCGCGGAGCATTTTCACGGGTTCCTGCAGATCGAGTTCTCCGAAGAGGCCTTCGAGATAGCGGTTCGCGAAGTCCCCGACGATCCAGCCGCAGAGCAGCAGGGAGAAGACCCCGCCGATGATGGAGAGGACGATGATGTTGGCGGGGCGGAGCCGCCGCAGCCCGAAGAGATCCGAGACCTTGCGGTTCCGCACCCATTCGATGAGTCCGTAGGTCATCACCCCGACAAAGGTGAAGTAGCCGATGTTCATGACGATGGAGAAAACCGGCGTCGTGCCGATTTCCTCCGTCAGTGCGCCTCCCGTGTCTTCCTTCCCCGCGACGAGGGCTTCGGCGATGGGGTTGATGAGGAACAACATCGCCGGGAAAAACATGAGGACGAGGTCGAAGCCGTCGAAATCGCGCGGGGTGTCCTCCAGCCCCGACCGGTGCCGGCGGACCGTGCGGAACAGCGCGTAGACGACCACGCCCACCGCCAGCGCGATGAGCGTGACCAGTTCGAAGTCGAGCAACACGTGCTTGGCGGCGATCTCGTCGTCCATGAAAGGGACAACCGCTCGCCTACACCCGCACCGGTGACAACCCCCAAATCTGCTCCGCGTACTCGCGGATGGTGCGGTCGCTCGAGAATTTCCCGACGCGGGCGGTGTTGAGGATGGCCATCCTCGCCCAGCGGGCGGGGTCGCGGTAGGCCTCATCGACCTTGGCCTGGGTCTCGACATAGGCGCGGTAATCGGCGAGACAGAGGTAGGGATCGCCTCCGTCGAGGAGACTGCCGCGGATCATGTCGAAGGAGCCCTTCGGTGCGAACGTCGTCGAGGTGAGCCAATCGATCACCTCCTTCAGCTCGGGATCGGCCCAATAGAGATCGTAGGGATTGTAGCCGTTCGCCCAGAGTGCCTCGACTTCCTCCACGGTGAGGCCGAAGATGAAGATGTTTTCATCACCGACTTCCTCGCCGATCTCGACATTCGCCCCGTCGAGCGTGCCGATGGTGAGGGCACCGTTGAGGGCGAGCTTCATGTTGCCGGTGCCGGAGGCCTCCTTGCCCGCGGTGGAGATCTGCTCGGAGAGGTCCGCGGCCGGGTAGATCAACTGCCCATTCTGGACGTTGAAGTTCGGGATGAACGCCACCTTC
>JALRFZ010000544.1 GCA_023253615.1 Verrucomicrobiales bacterium
AGCCGCGGCAAGTTTCGCAGGCGCCGATAGGCGAGTTAAACGAGAAATGGCTTGGCGTTATGCTTGCGAAGCCATGATCACAAGTGGCGCATCGCTGCTTGCTGCTCCAGTGCCAGGTCTGTGATGCATCCTCGCTCGTGAGCGCATGGACAATCAAACGTCCCTCAGGCCTGGCCAAACAGGCTTCAACAGCTTCACGGAGTCGACCGGCATCGACCTGAGAGGCCCGAAATCGGTCCTGGACTACGTCGACGAAGCGACGTCCTCGGGCATCGTAGGCTTCACCTTGGGTTCTTGTGTAGCCTTGCGCGAGAAGCATCGCTTCGACCTCTTGCTGACTGAAGGCTTCGGGAATGGCAATAGGAAAGCAAAGCAGCAAGCGAGGGTCCGCTGCGTCTTGGGCTTTGGCCACCAGTTCTTCGCAAACACTTGCGGCATGGGCAGCCTTGACGGGACCATGACCATGGGGGCAATGCGCTTGCGCAAAGCGTGCCCATAGGAGCTTCAAATGATCATTGATCTCGGTCATCGTCCCCACCGTCGATCGCGAGGTCCTGACTGGATTAGTTTGGTCAATCGCGATGGCCGGTGGCACGCCATCGATGCGGTCGACTTGGGGACGATCCATACGATCGAGAAACTGCCGGGCGTAGGCCGAGAAGGTCTCGACGTAGCGGCGCTGGCCCTCCGCATAGAGCGTCTGGAAGGCGAGGCTCGATTTGCCCGAGCCGCTCGGACCCGTCACGACGATGAATTTCCCCACCGGCAGGTCGAGATCGATGCCCTTCAGATTGTTCTGCCGCGCCCCGCGGATCTCGATGAAAGAATCGCCCGCTGCCCCTTTCCTTGTTCTTTTGTCCGCCATGTTTTGTGTCCCCGGAGGTTACGCGCGGCGGGGCGGGATGCATGGGGAAAATGTGGGGAATGAATGGCCCTTGCGTTCGGTTCCCGAGAACGGGAAAGTGACGCCATGGAGTCGATGGTCGATCCGGATCCCCTCGCAGCCCTCATCCGGGAAGTCCGTTCCCGCAAGCAGGTGGTCATGACGGCCGCAAAAACCGGTTGGCACGCTTTGATGGGAACTTCGACCGGGGACGAAATGGACCGTGAGGCGGCGGCGCTGGGCAAGGAGTGGCGCAAGACCGAAGACATCTCCGAGGAACGGGCGGACTGATGCTTCTTGTCCTTGCTTTGTGCCCTGCTTGTCACCGGCACCCATAGGTGGTAGTGAATCGACGCGTGCTTGGCAAACAAGCGCATTTGGATGAATTCCACCTCGCAATTCATAGTCGAACCTCTCGACCCGGCGAAGCACCGGCGTGAGCAGTTCGACTGCGGGGTGAATGCCTTGAATGACTTCCTCAGGCAGCGCGCCCGGAAGGAAATGGATCAAGGAACCTCGGCCTGTTTTGTCATCGTGCCCGAGTCCGATCCTCATATCATCGCCGGCTACTACACGCTTTCAGCCGCGGTCATACTGCGGTCGGCCCTTCCTGACGCTGTAACCAAGAAACTTCCCAAGTATCACGAACTTCCGGCAACGCTTCTCGGTCGACTCGCCCGCGACGTGAGGTTCCGCGGGGCGGGCATTGGCGACCGCCTCATGGCCAGCGTCCTGCACCGGGCGGTTTTCGCTTCGCGCGAGGTTGCCTCTTGGGCGATTGTGACGGATCCGAAGGACGATAAGGCGAGGGCCTTTTACAGCGGATTCGGGTTTCAGGATCTGACGGAGACCCGGCAGTTCCTCACCGTTTCCGCTGCTGAAAAGTGGCTCAACGCTCTTTGACCGTGTCGCGATGGAGTTTCAACGCACGTTTCATGCGTTCCGGAGGAGCCTTGGGCTTGGCGAGAAGCGCCTCGACGAAACGGAGTGACTCGGCTTGGTTGAGCCTCACGACATTGTGGCGGCTCACCACTTCAGCAGCGGCTTCACGAACGCGCGATAGAACAAAATTCGTCACGGTGCACCCTTCCAGGCTGGCCGCCTGCTCAAGCAGGGCCTTGTCTTCCCGGGAAATTCGCGCAACGAGACGGTTTGAGCGAAGAGGTGACTTGGTTGCCGACATGTGTAACCAATGGTGACACATTAAGCCTGATTCGGCAATACAGAAGTCGACGTTTTCCGTTGGACGCAAATCGAAGCAAGTCAACGCTATCCCTCCTTGCCCTGCCCGTCCCGCCGCCCTCACAATCCCCCGAACCGCCGGTGCCTTCTCTGATACTCCCCGATCGCCGCCTCGAGGTGCGGTTGGCGGAAGTCGGGCCAGAAGACGTCGGTGATGACGATCTCGGCGTAGCTGATCTGCCAGAGGAGGAAATTCGAGACCCGGCATTCGCCGCTGGTGCGGACGAGCAGATCGGGATCGGGGATGCCGGCGGTGTAGAGATGTTGGCCGAAGGTCGCGACATCGAGGGAGTCGGGATCGAGCTCGCCCGCCTTCGCCTTTTTCATCAAGGTCCGCGCCGCATCGACGATCTCCTCGCGCGAGCCGTAGCTGAGGGCGACGACGAGGGTGAGTCCGTCGTTTTTCGCGGTCATCGCGATCGATTCGGCGAGCTGGCTCTGGTTGCGCGCGGGCAGCTTCTCGATGTGGCCGATCACCTGGAGACGGATGTTGTTCCGCATCAGGGTCGGGGTCTTTTCGCGGAGGAAATGCGCGAGCAATCCCATCAGCGCGTTGATCTCGGACTCGGGCCGTTTCCAGTTCTCCGAGCTGAAGGCGTAAAGGGTGAGGTATTTCACTCCGATCCCGCCGCAGGCGCGCAGCACCTCCTCGACCGAGTCGGCTCCGGCGCGATGGCCGTCGCGTCGGGGCAGGCCGCGCGCGGCGGCCCAGCGTCCGTTGCCATCCATGATGATGGCGATGTGCCGCGGGATCTCTTTTTCGGGATCGTACGCGGACATGGCGGGGAGAGCGGCGCGGCCGCTCAGCGGATGATGGTCTGGTCGCGGGAGGGACCGACGCCGACCATGCTCACGCGGGTCTCCGTCTCCTGCTCGATGCGGGCGAGATAAGCGAGGGCGTTCGAGGGGAGGTCTTCGTAGCGGGTCACGCCGGTGGTGTCGCACTGCCAGCCGGGCAGCATCTCGTAGACGGGGGTGACGCGGGCGAATTCCTTGGCCGAGGCGGGGGGGAGATGCAGCTTTTTGCCGTCGAGCTCGTAGTGGGTGCAGACGGGGATCTCGGGGCAGTCGTCGAGACCATCGAGGATGGTGATGGCGAGTTCGTCGAAGCCGTTCACCATCGCCGCGTAGCGGACGAGGACGAGGTCGAGCCAGCCACAGCGGCGCTTGCGTCCGGTCGTGGCGCCGAATTCCCGGCCCATCTTGTGGAAACGGTCGGCGAGGTCGTCGTTCTGCGTGGGGAAAGGGCCTTCGCCGACGCGGGTCGTGTAGGCTTTCGTGACGCCGACGACGCGGTGGATCTGCTGCGGCGGCACGCCCGATCCGGTGCAGGC
>JALRFZ010000559.1 GCA_023253615.1 Verrucomicrobiales bacterium
GAGCTATGCTCGCAGCAGGGCGTTGCCTTCATCCCTCCCATCACCCCCTTGCTGAGCCGAAGTTGGTTCATATATTTCCTGTGCAGCACTACTCCCGATCCACGCACCCCTTCGTCGCCTCGATCGTGTGGGCGATCCCCATGCCGGAGCGGGCATACTTTTCGAGATTGGAATAAATGAGGGCCTTGGCCCGGGGCGACAGTCGCGGCATGGCGACACTGTGCCACCTTGACCACAAAAGGGGAATCCCGAATCACTGCCGGAATCCGCGCAGCGAATGACAAAAGAATCCCCGTTTCCGTGCTTGCCGGCCGGGGCGGACGGCACGACATCCCTGATCATGAGCGAACATCACGCCACCCTGTCGTGGAGCCGCGGCGAAAGCGGTTTCGGATACAAGGAATATCCCCGCACCCACACCTGGACCTTCCCGCGCAGCGGGCAGAGCGTGCAGGCCGCGGCCGCCCCGGCTTTCCTCGGAAAGGACGATTGCGTCGATCCCGAGGAAGCCTTCGCCGCGGCACTGGCGAGCTGCCACCTCCTCACCTTTCTCGCGATCGCCTCGATGAGTGGTTATGTCGTCGATCGCTATGACGATGCCCCGGTCGGCTACCTCGAAAAGGGCGAAAACGGCAAGCTCTGGCTCGCCCGTGTCGTGATGCATCCGCGGATCGTCTTCTCCGGTGAAAAGCAGCCCTCGCCCGAGGATCTCCAGCGCCTCCACGAGAAGGCGCATCACGAGTGTTTCCTCGCCAACTCGGTGAAAACGGTCGTGACCTGGGAGTAACCATCCGTCTTACGGAAAATTTCGTCCATTACGTCACGGGATCAGGGGCGGATTTTGATTGCAGAGGAGGCGACGCCCTCCTAGTCTGCTCGCTCTCGCAAGGGCGGGGAGGTCCCGCCGCGAAAAAATCCAATCGTTTGAATCCCACATGAGCAACATCGTTCCTCTTATCAGCTCCGGCACCGCCGGTCCCCTCGGCGTCCTTCACCTGCCCCGCCTCTGGCTCAAGGCCTCGCTCGGCGCCGCCGGCAAGCTCCACTCCGACTACCCGGCCATCGGCGCGGGCTACGACCAGATGGTCCTCGACGGCCTCGGCATCGACAAGGGTGACTTCGAAGCCTTCATCAGCGGCTCCAAGCCCTCCTACGTCGAACTCGAAAACTGGATCCTCGAGCAGAAGGGCGGCTCCCTCGACCAGGACGCCGTCGACAAGCTCAACGCGGCCATCGCCGGCTACATCCACGCCGACGCGACCCGCACCGGCATCCTCGAGGCCGCCGGCCGTCCCGACGACGGCACGATCAAGGACGCCGTGAACCTCAACAACCTCGACGACTGGGCCACCTTCCACGCCGCCGAGATCAAGTGAGGTCCCGCGCCTGACGCGCACCTTCCGGGCCCGCCGCCGATTTGACCCGGCCGCGGGCCTTTTTCGTTTACGGCTTCCGCCGGGGCGCATTTGCCGGAGTGACGCAATCTTTCCGGGCGTGGCGCGACAAAGCGGTTGTCATTCCCGCGCGCCCCTGCTATCGCTCTTGGAATCTTGTTTCGTTGATGATTGTCGCACCGAAGATCCGTGGTTTCATTTGCACGACGGCGCATCCGGAAGGCTGCGCGGCCAACGTCCGCTCCCAGATTGATTATGTGAAGAGCCGCGGGCCGCTCGCGCAGTCGCCGAAGAAGGTGCTGGTGATCGGCGCCTCGACGGGCTACGGCCTCGCCTCACGCATCGTTCCCGCCTTCGGAGGCGGTGCTGCCACGATCGGTGTCTTTTTTGAAAAACCGGGAACCGAAAACAAGACCGGCAGCGCCGGCTGGTACAACTCCGTGGCTTTCGAGCAAGCCGCCGCCGAAGCCGGTCTCTATGCCAGGAGCTTCAATGGCGACGCCTTTTCCAAGGAGATCAAGGAAGCGGTCATCGCCGCGATCAAGGCCGACGTCGGCCAGGTCGATTGCATCGTCTACAGCCTCGCCTCTCCCCGCCGTACCGATCCGGAGACGGGCGAGGTCTACAAATCGGTCCTCAAGCCGATCGGACAATCGTATTCCCAGAAGAATCTCAACACCGACACGGCCGAGGTCAATTCCGTCTCGATCGAACCCGCTTCCGACGAGGAAATCGCCCACACCGTGAAAGTGATGGGCGGGGAAGACTGGGAACTCTGGCTCGACGCCCTCGCCGGGGCCGGTGCACTCGCCGATGGCTTCACCACGGTGGCCTACTCCTACATCGGACCCGATCTGACGTATCCGATCTACACGAACGGCACGATCGGACGGGCCAAGGAGCACCTCGAAGAGTCCGCCGCCCGGATGAATGCCCGTTTCGGAGCCGGCACCGCCTACGTCTCGGTGAACAAAGCCCTCGTCACCCAGGCCAGCTCCGCCATCCCCGTCGTGCCGCTTTACATTTCCCTGCTCTACAAGGTGATGAAGGAGGCCGGCCTCCACGAAGGCTGCATCGAGCAGATCCAGCGGCTTTTCGCCGATCACCTCGCGTCCGGCGGCACTCCGACCCTCGATGAGAAGGGACGGATCCGGATCGATGACTGGGAAATGCGCGATGACATCCAATCCGCCGTCGCTTCGGCGTGGGAGACGGTCACGACCGCCAATCTTTCCGAGCTCTCCGATTTTTCGGGTTACAGGACCGAATTCCTCCGCCTCTTTGGGTTTGGAATTGAAGGCGTTGATTATGAAGCGGATACAAATCCGGAGAAACCCCTTCCTTCCGAAAAGTAACGGATCGATGGAGTTATAATTAGCAAAAATATTTGTAAAAACCATAATTTGAGCAAGGGTAGATGTCGAAACACACCGACAGACAGTTTATGAAAAGTAGAGTCCTCTCCTACGGTCTCTCGCTTTGCCTCATGCTCGGGGCGATGGCGTTGAGTTCCTGCCAAACCAACGACAATCGGAACAAGGCGGCCTCCGCGACCCGCGAAGGCAACGTCTACAAGCGCGGCCTTTACGCCCGTCCGAAGATCAACCGCGACAAGAGTGGAGCCCGGATCAATCCGATGATCCTCTCGCAAAGCACCAAGGGCAACACCCGTCTCGTCATCGACATCGCCGACCAGAAGGGTTATCTGCTCGTGAACGGCAAAGTCGCGGTGGAGACGCCGGTCTCGACGGCGCGTCCCGGCAAGTACACGCCCCGGGGTACGTTCTCCATGACCCAACGGGTTCGCAGCGGCAAATACTCGACCATCTACGGGGTTGAGATGCCCTACTGGATGCGTCTCAGCGGCTCGGTCTTCGGCGTCCACGCCGGTCACCTGCCCGGTTATCCCGCTTCGGCGGGCTGCGTGCGCCTGCCCGCGAGCGCGGCGGAGGTGATCTTCGACAACACCACCTACGGGACGAAGGTCAGCATTTACAGCAGCTGGGACGGAGCCTGAGCCCGGCCTGAGCCGGTCGATTTTTTCAGCGAAAGGCCGGAGTCGATCCTCCGGCCTTTTTTTTCAGCCGCTACGACCGGCGAAGAGATCGTAGGCGGTGGGGATCCCGGCCGCTTCCGCTTTTCCTGAAAAGAAAATCGTGCGGTAGCGGAAAAAGAGCGACTCTCCGTTTCGCACCAGGCGTGGCACGTCGAACTGTCCCGACCGGGCCCGCATCCGGAATCCCCGTGCGGCGTTTCCGGCATCTTCCACCGCATCGGTCCCGGGAGCAGGGGGTTGGGGCAGAGGTGCCGGCACGAAGGGATTCGCCGAGACAAGCCCCGAGCCATCGATGGTCCACCGCGCGGGCGCACCGGGATTCCCGGGATGATCGAACATCGCGACGCCTCCGGGCAGATTTCCGGCATCGAGACCCTCGGCGACGACCCAGCGGGACCGCGATCCGGCGACCCCGCTGCCGGTTTCTCCCTCACTGCCGGAGAGATGGCGGTTCTTGTCCCCTTCCTTCCAAACCAGGCCCGGGCCCACCCGCACCGACCAGGCGCCGGAGGCTTCGGGCCCGATCTCGAGATCCCCGGCGTCGGCGATCAGTTCGATCAGGGCGCTGACGGCGAGCGATCCGTCTTCACGATGGAAGAGGGTGAATTCCCGTTGGTCGGAGCAGACCCGGCGGTCGGAGGATCCGGTTTCGGTCCATTCCGATTTCACGCGGATCACCACGGCGGAGCCCTTGATGAGCACCCCGTTCATCCCCTTGTGGATGATGATTCCCCGCTCCGGTCCCGCCTCCTGCGGTCCGTCCGCGGAGGGATGAAAACTGCGTCCGTTGACGTTGCCCAGCGAGAACCAGAGACCGGTCGGCGCGAACTCCGCCGGAGCCTGCGTGGCCGGAGCCGTGTGGCTCTTGCCGCCCGGACCGACCACGGGATCGAAGAATGGCACCCCTTGGGCCGTGCCCGCGTGATAGGCGGTGATGCGGCGGTCGCCGCGATAGATCTCGATCGGATCGGTGCCCCGGATCGACCATTCCCCTTCGGCATGCCCGATGAGCTGTGCCCGCGCTCCTCCGACCGGGGCGAGACCGGCGATGGCGAGAAAATGGCGGCGGGAGAGCGGGATCATGTCCGGGGCACGGGGACCTCCTCAAGATCTCAAGTCTTGCCGATCCCGGCAAGCGCCGATACGGTAGAGGCATGACTCCACCGCCCATTCCCAGCCGCCGACGTTTCCTCGGGGCCGCCGCGACCCTCGCCCTCGCCCCCGGATTCGGCGTCCGCTTGTCCGCCGAAGATCAAAAGAAGCAGGGACGTTTTGAATTCTGCACTTTCACCAAACCGCTCCAACACCTCTCCTACGCCGAAATGGCGAAGACCATCGCCGCGATGGGCTTCGATGGCATCGAAGGGGCGGTCCGTCCGAAGGGGCATGTTCTCCCCGAGCGCGTCGAGGAGGATCTCCCCCAACTGGCCGGAGCGCTCAAGGCGGAAGGGCTCTCCTTCACCGTCATGACGACGGCGATCAACGAAGTCTCCGACGAACAGATGACGGAAAAGATTCTTCGCGCCGCCGCCGCCGCGGGTGTGAAGCGCTATCGCATGGGCTACTACAAGTATGATCTGGCGAAGCCGATCCGCGCCCAGCTCGATGAATTCCGCCCCCGCCTCAAGGATCTCGTGGCACTCTCGCGGGAACTCGGCATCAAGCCCGTCTATCAGAATCATTCCGGCAAGGACTACTTCGGCGGCCCGATCTGGGATCTCGCCGAAGTCCTCGCCGACCACGATCCGGCGCATGTCGGCGTCGCTTTCGACATCGGCCATGCCACCGTCGAGGGGGCAAAGGCCTGGCCCCTGCATTTCGCGGTGATCCGTCCCCATCTCGACACCGTCTACGTGAAGGAGCCCTCCTGGAAGGACAACGTCCTCGGCTGGGGGCCGGTCGGAGAGGGAGCGGTCGACAAGGGATTCTTCAAACTCCTGAAGGAAAGCGACTTCGAAGGTCCCGTCAGCGTGCATGTCGAATACCTCGGGCACGACGATCCCGCCAAGGTTCCGGTGGTGCTGGCCGCGATCGAAAAGGATTTCGCGACCGTGAAGGGGCTTCTTTCCTGATCCCATGTTCGATACCCGCGAAAAACCGAAAATGGTCGAAAGCGCCTTTCTCATCGGCGCCTACTTCGACCGCGCCGATGAAGCGGTGGCGCGCAGCCTGCTCGAGGAACTCGTCGAATTGGTCGGCACCCTCGGCATCGCCATCGCCGGGCAGGCTTGTGTGTTTGTCAGGGATCGCAACAAACGTTACCTCACCGGATCGGGAAAGGCGCACGAGCTGATCGAGGAGGCCCGCCAATGCGGGGCCGATTGCATCGTTTTCGACAACGAACTCGCGCCCGCCCAGCAGCGGGCCTGGGAGGAGGAGGGCGACATCACCGTGATCGACCGCGAGGAGGTGATCCTCGATATTTTCCGGATGCGGGCGCAGACCCGAGAGGCCCGTCTCCAGGTCGAGCTGGCTCGGATGCAGTATTCGCTGCCCCGGCTCGCGCGGATGTGGTCGCACCTCGACCGCCAGCGCGGCGGCTCCGGCGGTGGCAAAGGCGGCGGCGCCGCCTCGCGCGGGGAAGGGGAACAACAGATCGAAGTCGACCGCCGCCTCGCGCGCAGCCGCATCGAACGCATCAAGGAAGAGCTCGACGACGTGCGCCGGGTGCGGCAGACGCAACGCAAGCAACGCACCGATGAAGGGATCTGCCAGGCGTCGATCGTCGGCTACACCAATGCGGGCAAGAGTTCACTGCTGAATCTTCTCGCCGGGGCCGACGTCCTCGCCGAAGACAAATTGTTCGCCACCCTCGATCCCACGACCCGGAGGATCGAGCTGCCCGACGGCCAGACCCTGCTCTTGACCGATACCGTGGGTTTCGTCCGCAACCTGCCCCACCGGCTCGTCGAGGCATTCAAGGCCACCCTCGAAGAGGCGGTGCTGGCCGATTTCCTCATCCACGTGCTCGATGCGGCTGCGCCGGAAATCTTCGCCTTTCACGAAACCACCCTCTCGGTCTTGCGCGAACTCGGGGCGGCCGACAAGCCGACCATCACGGTGCTGAACAAGATCGATCTCCTCGACGGGGACGAAGGCCGCATGCATGAACTGAAGCGGCATTTCGACCGCGATGCCGTGTTCGTCTCCGTGCGCACGGGCGAGGGGATCCCCGCTCTCATCGACCGTCTCACCGATCTGATGATCGATCGTGTCTCGCGGATGATCCTGCGCCTCCCGCAGGCGCGGCAGGATCTCGTCGCCCTCCTCCATCGGGAAGGCAAAGTGCTCTCCACCGAATACGAAGGGAACGACATTCTCATCTCCTCGATCGTGCCCCATCCGCTGAGACACCATTTCGAGGCATTTGTCGAAGCCGGGACCGTTGCGAAAGAGGGGAACCGCTGATACCCGGTGTAACCAAGCCCGTCGGAGGGACGATCAGCGCACCGCCGGGGAATGGTGTCCCGCCTTTTGCCGGGAAGGGGTGCGCGCCTGGTCGCCGCCCTCCATCCGTGTGGTCATGAGGACGCCCGACAGCGGAGCCTGCACCGTTTCGAGGGCGACACGCGTCTCGCGCAGGCGGCGATGGGAAAATCCAAGGTAGGGCGTGACGACGGCGGTGAACTCCGACAGGGGCGAAAGCAGCGCCGCGTCGGAGGATTCGTGGATCGATGGCGAGGCGACAAGGACGTATTGGAAGCGGCTCCGGAAATCCCGGACGAGATCATCCATCCGTTTTCCATTGAGGAGTCCACCGGGATCCTCGTGAAGCGGCCCTGCGGGCATGAACCAGAGATTCGGCCGGCGCGCCCGGATCACCGTTTCCTCGAGCCGCATTTCTCCGGAAAGGTAATCGGAGAGGCCGGGGTGCCTGGCCGCGTCGAAACAGAGGTGCATGGTGGGGTGACGGAAATCGGCATCGATCACCAGCACGCTGCGCCCGGAGTCGGCGAGAACGGACGCCAGATGATGGATCGCCTCGGCCGCGGCATCACCGCGGCGGAGCGGCATCACCGTCATCCAGACGCACTCTCCCGCCGGGAGACGGAGGAGACGGTTGCGCAACTCCCGGTAGGGTTCCAGCAATGCTGCCGGAATGGCATCCGTACGCAGACGCTCCATGCCTCCCAAGGGGGCGAAGCCCGCGAAGTGGAGCTGATGGCTTCCGATCAGATCGGAAAGGATCTTCCATCTCGATTGCCGGAAAACGAGGGCACCGCCCAGCACGACGGCCATTCCCGCGAGGAGGCCGCCGGCCATCAGCCATGGCGCACCGAGCCAGAAGGGCACCGTCGATAAAGCGCGGTCGGGCAGGGCGGGGGCCACAAGCCTGGCCTTGCCCCGGGCCTCGTCGATTTCAAGCAAGGCCAGTTGATGTTTCGCCTCGAGCGAATGCAGGAGATTGCGCAGCGCGGCGAGACGGCGACGACGATCCTTCACCGTCCCGCCGTCTGCAACGGGATCGGACGCCAGTGCGACGAGTTCGTTCTCGATCGAGGAAACCTCGCTGTGCCGCTCCTGAATTTCCCTCTCGAAGCGCAGGACGCGGGCACTTGCCTCGCTTTTGGCCTCATTGTCCTTGCGGGTGACGAATCGATCCGCGATCGCATTCGCCAAAGCGCTCGCATCCACCCGGGTGAGATCGGAAGCTCGCACGACCAGCACTCCATCCTCGACGAGCCTCGTGATTTGAATCCGGGAGGCGAGTCTTTCCATGAGGGTGTCGTGGTCACCGATCTGCCACCTCGCAGCCAGCCCCAGCGGTCCGGCAATCTCGGTGAGCAGCGCCCGGCTCTCCAATTCGGCCGCTTCGCGTCGTACATCATTCATGGCAGCCTTGCCGAATTCGGGAGATTCCACCAGCGGGGCCGGTCCTGGATGATCGACAGCCACGGAAATCACGGCTTCGGCCCGGTAAAGAGGGGGCCAAGCCCGCTTCAAGGCGGCGCCCGCCACCCACACGAGAGAACCCGCCAACAAGACCACCGGCCAGCGCGAAGCAAGCAAGTAGAGGCAATCCCCCCACCCCAAACTTGCAGTATGATGACCGGAAACCATAAAATTCAGATTATACAGATTTTCTGGTTTTACAAATAAATTGTGCCAGTTCTTCGTTCAATCCTTCCCCGGGCCAGGTTCGGTCAATAGAAGGGGCAAAGCGCGGTTTTACCCACTCTGCGTGCAGGGAACGGAGGCAAGGAAATTCGCCTCGACAAGATGCAGGCGGAACCGGTTGGCTATCGGGGCAACAGTCAAAATGGCGACCTCGGAGAAAGGTAGCACCGACTCGTCATGCTTCCGTCGCGGTGCTCGGGCGAGAAGCCGCCACAAAATTCCCTTCCGGAAGAACCCGCGATGTTCATCCGGATCCCGAGCGCGACGAAGAGGGACCGCCGCCCACACACGCCGGTGTTGATCCATTCCCGACAATCGACATCGCCGGAACCTCGATTGAAGGGTTCATCATCAATCCTCCAAGATCCCGAGGCATCGATGTCCGCCACCTTCATCTCCGATCGTGGTGAAAACGGGTGCGAGGCAGGTCCGAGGGTTCCCCGGGACGACCAGGGACCGGGTGCGGGATCCTCCGCCACGCCCCGGCGAGCGGGAGCGTCCGGAGGAAATCCACGGGAACCGGACGAATTTTCACGTTCGCTCCGCCGCGGGGCGTGCGCACATCGCCCGCGGCAGGCTCCGAATCCGGCAAGGGCCCCAGCCTCCCCTGAACCGGTGGCGGACCTCCTCCCGCAAGGAAGAACCCGTGATCGCATTGGCAATCCCGGGACCTCCCGTTGCAAAGCGCCTGCTCCCCACCAGGGCGGGAGGATTCACGCCTCGGGAGACCCGCGCGAGAGAAGGGTTACTTCCCGGCAGCTTTGTCGAGGGCGGCTTTCACTTCCGCCTCGATGTCGGCGTAGAGCGAATCATCGGCCTTGAGGACATCCTTGGCCGCGTCGCGACCTTGGGCGATCTGCGTGCCCTTGAAGCTGATCCAGGACCCGCGCTTCTGCAGGATCTCGTGCTCGATGGCGAGATCGAGAAGCGAACCCACGGCAGAGATGCCTTCGTTGAACATGATGTCGAATTCGGCCTCGCCGTAGGGCGGCGCCACCTTGTTCTTCACGACTTTCAGCTTGGTACGGTTGCCGGTGACGGTTCCGTCAGCCGACTTGATGCTGCCGGTGCGGCGGATATCGCAACGGACGGAGCTGTAGAATTTGAGGGCACGTCCGCCCGGCTGGGTCTCGGGGTTGCCGAACATGATCCCCACCTTTTCACGGATCTGGTTGGTGAAGATGACGACGGTACGCGCCTTCGAGATGATCGCGGTGAGCTTGCGGAGCGCGGCGCTCATGAGGCGGGCCTGCGCGCCGACAGTGGCATCACCGATCTCGCCGTCGAGTTCCTGCTTGGTCACGAGGGCGGCGACGGAATCGAGCACGATGACATCGAGGGCGTTCGAACGCACGAGCGTCTCGACGATGCGGAGCGCCTCCTCTCCCGAGCTCGGCTGGGAAAGAAGGAGGTTGTCGAGATCGACGCCGAGACGACGCGCATACTGGGGATCGAGGGCGTGCTCGACATCGACGAAGGCGGCAAGACCGCCCCGCTTCTGGGCCTGGGCGATGACCGTAAGGGTGAGGGTCGTCTTGCCGGAGGATTCCGGTCCGTAGACTTCGACGATCCGGCCGCGCGGAAACCCTCCGGCACCAAGGGCGCGGTCGATGAGAACGTTGCCGGTGGGGATCACCTCGACATCGATCCGGTTGTCGGTGCCGAGACGCATGATCGCCGATTCGCCGAAATCCTTCTGAATCTGGGAAATCGCGAGGTCGAGATTCTTCGCCCGGGCATCGGCGATGCGGCTGGTCTCCTTGTCGTTGCTTTTTGATGCGGCCATGTCGGGTGCGGATGAGGTTGGTGAGATGGAACGCGGCGCGCTTTTCCGCGCGGCGGCCGGCTTCGGGGTGGCGGGAGCGGACTCGGAATCCGCGGCCGGAAGATCGGCGGGATTCACACGATCTTCGGCTTCGATAGGAGATAGCAGTTCAACCATGGGATGACAAATTGTTGTTTCATCGCCAGTGTAACTAAAACTGTTCAGCAGTCCAGTAAAAAAGTGAACAATGTTCAATTTAAGCGTCAAGGGCGGGATTTGCTTTCCGCGGGAGTATGTTTGATGATGACCCTCCCGGTCCTTTTCGACCCGATCGGGCACCCCGATTCACCCATGCGAATTCTTTCCGGCATCCAACCGAGCGGCCGCCTCCACATTGGCAATTACTTCGGCATGATGGAGCCTTCGATCCGGCTCCAGGACGAAGGCGACGCCTTCTATTTCATCGCGGATTACCACGCCCTGACTTCGACCCACGATCCGAAGGCGTTGCGCGGAAATGTCCGCGATCTCGCGATCGATTTCCTCGCCTGCGGACTCGATCCCGACAAAGCCACCTTCTGGAGGCAGTCGGACGTGGTCGAGGTGACCGAGCTCGCCTGGATCCTCAGTTGCGTGACGCCGATGGGCCTGTTGGAGCGATGCGTTTCCTACAAGGACAAGATCGCCCAGGGCATCTCGCCTTCGCACGGTCTCTTCGCTTATCCGGTGCTGCAGGCGGCGGACATCGTCATCTTCGACGCGAACGTCGTGCCGGTCGGCCGCGATCAGAAACAGCATCTCGAGGTGACCCGCGACATCGCGCAGAAGTTCAACGACCGCTACGGCGAGGGTCTCCTCGTCATCCCCGAGCCGCGCATCCGCGAAGAGACCGCGGTGGTGCCGGGGCTCGACGGCCGCAAGATGAGCAAGAGCTACGACAATGCGATCGATCTCTTCGAGGAGACGGAGAAGAAGCTGCGTTCGAAAATCATGAAGATCGTGACGGACTCGACCCCGGTGGAAGCCCCGAAGGATCCGACCGACAACTACATCGTGCAGCTCTACCGCCTCTTCGCGACGCCGGACGAGGTCGGGGAGATGGAGGCCTCCTTCCGCGCCGGTGGCCAGGGCTACGGCCACTACAAACAACAGCTCTTCGAACGCATCCGCGATTATTTCGCCCCCATGCGCGAGCGCCGCGAGGCACTGGTGAAGGATCCCGGCTATGTCGATGATGTACTCTCATCCGGCGCGACAAGGGCCCGGGCCGAGGCCCGCAAGGTGATCGACCGCGTCCGCGCGGCGGTGGGAATGTGACGCCGGAAGCCGTGGCCCGTGCCAGAAGAGCCTACTCCTTTTTCTTGAAATATTCCGAAGGATCCACGGGTGGCTTGCGCTTGGGGGCCTCCGGAGCCGGCGGCGTCACGGTGACCGGATTTTCCTCCGTGGGCTTGGCGGCCTCGACGGGTGCGTCCTTCATCGCCGTCGGCGGAAAGTCCGCGTCGGGTGCGAGAATGGTGACTTGTTTCGGATCGGTGAGTTTGATCTGTGGCTTGCCCTGGTAGATGGCGATGGCTCCCTCCACCGCGATTCGTTTGCCCTCGAAGGCATCGGAGGGTTCGCCGTCGGGGAACTGCCCGAGGTCGCTTTTGAAGGTCACGAGGAAGAACACGGCGTCCTTGAAGTTCACGAAATTGGTGCCCGACGCCGACTTTTTCGAACCCGAGGTATCGCCATGGACGACGACTTTCTGGCCCTCCTTGGCGAGCAATGCCTCCGTCTCGCTTGCAGCGAGATAGAGAATTTCATCTCCTGCCGCGGCCGCCGGAGGAAAGATGAAAAGACAGGGCACCAACGCCGTGAGGAGAATCTTCATGGGGCTTCGTGATCGGGGTTGTGAAGGCTGGCGACGCGCCCGTTCGCATAGACGACGGAGATTTCCGCGATCCGGGGGGGGGCGATCTCCTGGATCACGATGACGGAATCGCCGATGGCGTCGAGCACGGGACGGTCGTGTGGCACGATTTCAAAGGCGACCCCGGGTCCGTCGGGATACGGACTGCGGAGCAGGTCGGCCAAATCCGCGGCCGGGAGAAAACGACCGGAGAGCTCCTCCCATTCCGACGGATAACGGTCGCGGTTGGCACGGGCGTAGGCCTCGCAGGCGACGAAAAGGCGCGAGGCCTGCTCCCGGCTCTCGGCACGATGCCTGGTCTCCTGGTCTGTCCGCCATTTTTGCAAGGCCGGGAGGGAAAGGCCGAGGACGAGGGCGATCACCGGGAAGGAGAACATGGAGAAATAGCTCAACCAAAGCGCAAAGGTCGCGAACCGTCTTCCCCGCAGCGATCGCGAGACGCATTCGTAGCGTGCGACATGACCCAGGATCGCGGCGATCGAAGCAAAAAACAGACCGAACACCAGCCACAGCGTGGTGAAACCGATGATCGCGAACACGGCGCCAAAGATGGCCTTTTTCGACCAATCCACGGGGACGGGGACGGGGGCTGGCACCGGGGGGCTCATCGGAAAAAATTTCGCCCGATTCCTTATCACGGGACGGTGCCGGAGGAAACCGCAATTTCCCCGGAAGGATCCCGCGGCGGAATCCGCGAAAAAAGGAAGGCGATGATGAGCAGCGCACAGGTCGCAAGGCCGGCACCGAGGAAAAGATTGGCCCGCAGATCAAAGGTCGATGCGACCCAACCCGCGGAAAGGCTGCCCAGGACCCTCGCACTGCCTGTGACAGCCATGGTGTAGACGCCTTGGATCGAATTCCGG
>JALRFZ010000688.1 GCA_023253615.1 Verrucomicrobiales bacterium
AATCGCATCGGTCGCCGCGACCATCGCCGGAGAAAGATTCGCATGTGGATCGAGGGAGGCGATCAAGGTCCCGTCCGGACCGATGAGCTCGCGCAGCCGCTCCAGCCACCAGCCATCGGCGTCATCGTGACCATGGGCCACCGTCGCGCCATGCGGCGCGGCGAGGATGCCATCGAGAGGCCCCGCCCCGGCGACGGACGCGAGCAGCTCTTCGACGAGTGTTTCAAAATCCGCCTGATCGATGCGCCCATAGGGCAAGGCGCGCGCCAGAAAGAGCGGCACCGCCTCGATCTCTCCCTCTGCCTCCGCGAGACCGGCGAAGAATCCGCCCACCTCGTGCGGCGTCTCCGCCATGACCTCGCGGATGGCTTCGCCACGGAGGAGGAGGTCCGCCTCGAAATGCGCCCGACGCGTCGTGCCGGCGAGGAAAGTGTTCGACTCCTGCAGGAGGCCGACGATGCCGACGCGTTTCATGACGGGAAAGCGGAACGGGGATCCCCTCTCAAGGCTCACGGCACCGGCAGAAAACGAATGCAGACCGGGCTGTGGACCTCGACCTGCGAGCCGGCGTATTCCAGCGCTCCCGTCGCCGCGTCGATCGCGAAGACCGTCACCGTATCCGATGCCTGACCCGCCGCGAGGAGCCATTTGCCATCGGGCGAGACCACAAAGTTCCGTGGCGTTTTGCCCCGGATCGGTTCGTTCTCGACGTAGGTGAGTTTGCCGGTCGCTTCGTCGATCGTGTAAACCACGATGCTGTCGTGACCGCGGTTCGATCCGTAGAGAAACTTGCCCGACGGATGCGCCACGACCTCGGCGGTGGATCCCACCGCTTCGGTGCCGGGCGGCAGGGTGCCGAGGGATTGGATCAGCGCCAGCGCGCCCGTCGCCGGATCGGCGCGGAAGGCGTTCATCGTCAGGGTCAGTTCGTTGATGACGTAGGCGAACCTGCCATCGGGACGGAAGGCGGAATGGCGGGGTCCCGAGCCGGGCTCGATCACCGTTTCCCCCGCCGTCTTCAGCGCGCTGGTCGCCGGATCGACCGCATAGACGTAGACGCGGTCGGTGCCGAGGTCGGCCGCGTAGGCGAACCGGCCATCGGGAGAAAAATTGATCGAATGCGCGTGCGGCGCTTTCTGGCGTTGGGGATTCACGCTGCTGCCGGCGTGCTGGATCGTCGTCACGGGAGCGGAGAGCGCGCCGTCGTCTCCGATGCGGTAGCTCGTGACACTGCCTCCGCCATAATTCGCGACCGCGAGAGTCCGGCCATCGGCACTGAGGGAGACGTGACAGGGTCCATTGCCGCCGCTGCTCTGGTCGTTGATTTTTTCCAGCAGCCCGGATCCGAGGATGCGGAACGCGGTGACCCGGCCGCCCTCGGCCCCGCCCACCTCCGACACCGCGTAGAGCGTTTTTCCGGACGGGGCGATCGTCAGGAACGAGGGGCTTTTTACTTCCGCGGCGAGCGAGGCCTCACCGAGCTTTCCCGTGCCCGGATCGATCAGGCTCGTGTAGATGCCCCGGGATCCCCCTTCCTTCGTGTAGGTGCCGAAGTAAACCCGGGATTCACCGGCGGAGGCGGCGTGAACGGACAGCCCGAGAGCGATGGCGACGGAAAGCAGGGATCGATGCATGAGGTCGAATGTGCCGTGGATTCCGGATCGTGGGAAGGGTGGAGTTTGGCGGGAAGAAGGGAGACGATTCCTCTCCCCCCCCACCCGCAAATCCGCCAGCGCAAGGCGTCGCCCCTTTCTGATAAGATGCCGTCTTTCTCCCGCGAAAAGACCGCGATCACATGAACCCGACACCCGCCTCCGCCCCCACCCGCCGCGAATGGCTGCGGGCCGGTGGACTCGGCGCGCTGGGTCTGGGACTGCCTTCGTTGCTCCGGGCGGAACCGGGCCGCGGTCCGGCGAAGGGTTCGTCCTTCGGCCGGGCGAAGTCGTGCGTGCTGCTCTTCCTCAGCGGCGGGCCGCCGCAGCACGACACCTTCGATCCGAAGCCGGACGCGCCCGCCGAAGTGCGGGGCACGATCGGATCGATCCGCAGCAGCGTGCCGGGTCTGCAAGTCAGCGAACTCCTCCCGCGGACGGCGAAGCAGATGCACCGCGTCGCGCTGATCCGCTCGATGACGACGGATATTCACTCGCACTCGACGAGCGGGGCCTTCATGCTCTCGGGCTACGTGCCGCCGAGCAAGGCGGAGAATGTGCCGCCGAGCGCACAGGACTGGCCGAGTCTCGCCGCGACGGTCGGGGCGCTGAATCCAAATCCGGATTCGCCCCTCTCCTCGGTAATCCTGCCCGGGCTCATCTACAACAACGGCAACATCCACTGGCCCTGCCAGACGGCGGGATTCATGGGGCCGACCTGGCAACCGCAGGTGCTGAAATGCGATCCGTCGGCGGAGCGGGTGAGCATCGAAGGACTCGACTTCGCCGAGGGACTCAGCCTTTCCCGTCTCCACGATCGCATGGGGCTGCGCGACACGATCGAGCGTCAGCGCCAATCCATCGAGGGTTCGCCCGCGGCGGCGGAGTTCGACCTGATGCACCAGCGGGCCTACGATCTGCTGCATTCCGAAGCGAGCCGCGACGCCCTCGATCTGGGGCGCGAACTGGCGGCAACGCGCGATCGCTACGGGCGGAATTCCTTTGGTCAAAGCGTGCTCATGGCCCGTCGTCTCGTCGAGG
>JALRFZ010000729.1 GCA_023253615.1 Verrucomicrobiales bacterium
GTGCGGCCGAGCATGCGCTTGGCGTCGTCGCCCACCGCGAGGACGAGATTCGTGCCGGATTTCACGGCCACGACCGAGGGTTCCCTCAGGACGATTCCATGATCCCGCACATAGACGAGCGTATTGGCCGTCCCGAGATCGATGCCGATGTCGCTCGAGAAGGCTCCGATGAGTTTGCCGATCATGAAATCAAAAACAAGAGGTCGCAAAAATCCGGTCCAGGCGAGGGATCGCCCTCGATTTGCCCGAAACTATTCCAAAAACCGTAAAACTAACACATCGAATCCAGTTTGCCAAGGCGGCGGTGCCTTCCGCAACAAAAAGACGCGCCGCATCGCGATTCACCGAGAAAGGGAGATGCCGCCCCGCGAATTCCGCGCCATGCTACCCGCATGAGTCTCCACGACATGGAGGAAGGGATGGAATACGTCTGCCAGCGCTGCGGCAATTGCTGCCGCTGGCCGGGCGAGGTGCCGGTCTCGGATGCCGAGATCGCGCGCATCGCCGGTTACCTCGGGATGGAGGAGAGCGACTTCATCACCCGCTACACCGATGTGCGGCTGAATCGCACCGGACTCACCCTCATCTCGCGGCCCAACCACGAATGCATCTTCCTCGAGGGGATCGATTGCCGCATCAATCCGGTGAAACCCATCCAATGCGCCGGCTTCCCGAACCAGTGGAATTTTCCCGGCTGGCGCCAAACCTGCGAAGCCATCGCCGTGCCGAAGAAGGATCGTGATGGAGACGGTCGCTGAAAACAAAAAAGCGCGGCAGGGGGCCTGCCACGCTTTTTGGGTTTTTAAATCGGGTTGATTCCCAACGTCGATCTCAGAGCTTGCCCTTGAGAGCGGACGAAGGCTTGAAGCCGACGGTCTTCGAAGCGGCGATCTTGATGGTGTCGCCGGTCTTGGGGTTGCGGCCGGTACGGGCAGCGCGCTTGCGGACTTCGAAGGTGCCGAAGCCGATCAGTTGGACGTTGCCGTCCTTCTTGATGCCTTTGGCGATGGATTCAAGCACCGCTTTCACGGCTTCTTCGGACGCTTTCTTTGAGGTTTCTCCGCCGAGCGCTTTCTGGACTGCATCAATAAGTTCTCCCTTGTTCATCACAGTGTAGTAGTTTGAGTGAGGAGGCAGTCTAGCCGTTTTTTGCGGTGGAGTCACCTTGAAACCTCCGTAAATCAACGGTTTCCGCCTCTCTTGATCGACCAAATACGAAGAGAAAAATTGTTTGGCAAGCTTAAATTTCAAGGGTTCCCCCCGAATCACCTCCCGATCCGACCCCGATTTTTCCCCGTCATGACGCCAAATCCGGTCTGCACCCACCTCTCCAAAGACCCTGACATTCATCCAACCGCCTGGGTCGCGCCCGGTGCCATCGTCCTCGGCGACGTCATCCTCGGGCCATCCGCGAGCGTGTGGTATCAGAGTGTCTTGCGTGCTGATATTCAACGGATTGTGATCGGTGAAGGGACCAATTTGCAGGATGGCACGATCGTCCATCTCGCGAGTGATCTCGGCACCACCGTGGGCAGTTTTGTCACCGTCGGGCACCGCGCCCTCCTCCACGCCTGTGAGATCGGAGATGAAGTCCTCGTGGGCATGGGGGGCATTGTCATGGATGGCGCAAAAATCGGTGCCCGCAGCATCATCGCGGCCGGCGCACTCGTGCCGAAAGGGCGCGAAATCCCTCCCGGATCGCTCGTGATGGGGTCTCCGGCCAAGGTCGTGAGGGCCCTCGACCTCTCCGAACAGGGCTCGATCCGGCACTGGGCCGAGAAATACATCCGCGTCACGGAGGAGCATCGCGCCCGTTTCACCACCGGCCGGCCCTGAACGGGAAGAGGGAGGAAAGGTGCGTTGCCAAGCGGGCAAATCCTCTCCATAGTGCCGCGTCAATCAAACATGATCGGAAAACCCGTGGTGCAGGTGGAGGTGAAGAACGTTCTCGCGACGAGCGCGGGTTCGGCGATTTTTCTCGGCAACGACGAAAAGGTCTTTGTCATCTACGTCGATCATTCCGTGGGCTCGGCGATCAACATGTTCCTCCACGGCACGCCCAAGCCGCGCCCCCAGACGCACGATCTGTTCGCCGATGTCCTCACCGCCCTCGGCGCCCATGTCGATCGTGTCGTCATCAACGACTTCACCGACACTGTCTTCTTCGCCCGACTCATCATCATCGCCGAGAACGAACTCGACGAGCGCAAGATCGTCGAGATCGACGCGCGCCCGAGCGACAGCATCGCTCTCGCCGTGCAAGCCGGTGCGCCCATCTACGTAGCCCACCACGTGTGGGAGTCGGTCGAGGACATGTCCATCGTCCTCAAGAAGATGCAGGACGCGAACAACGAGGCCGACGAAGGTTTCCCGGGGATGTGATCCCGAAGCACCCTTCGCCGATGGAACCCTGTCGGATGAGGGAGTGAAGAGGGTCTTGTCCTCCGATCAATCGATCGTGTAGACGAAAAGTCCCGAGCGCAGCTTCGGCTCGAACCAGGTTGACTTCGGCGGCATGATCTCGCCGGCGTCGGCGATGTCGATGAGCTGTTGCACCGTCGTCGGATACATCGAGAAGGCCACCGCCCACTCGCCGCTGTCGACGCGTTTCTCCAACTCGGCCGTGCCGCGGATGCCGCCGATGAAGTCGATGCGGTTGTCGACGCGCGGGTCTCCGATCGCGAGCATGGGCGTGAGGATGTGATCCTGGAGGAAGGAGACATCGAGCCGGTCGATCGGATTCGAGGCCTGCGGTGCATCCCACTTCAGGGTGTGCCATTGCCCCTCGAGGTAGATGCAGACCGACTCCGAACCATCCGGCACCTTCTGGCCGTTCGAATCGAGGCGGAATTCACCGGCGAGGCGCTTCAGGAATCCATCGGCCGACATGCCGTTGAGATCCTTCACGACGCGGTTGTAGGGGAGGATCTTCAGTTGGCTCGCCGGGAACATCACCGCGAGGAACCAGTTGTAGCCTTCGCTGCCGTCGTGATCGGGATTCGCATCGCGGCGCTCCTTGCCGACGCGGGCGGCGCTGGCGCTGCGGTGGTGGCCGTCGGCGACGTAGGAAAGCGGCACTTCCCCCAACGCTTCGAGGATCGGGGCGGCCTCCGCCTCGGTGACGCGCCAGACGGTGTGGCCGACATTCACATCATCGACGAAATCGATCACGGGCTCGTGCGTCGTGGTCCAGTCGGCGACGAAGGCATCGATCGCGGCGACGTCCTTGTAGGTGAGGAAGACCGGGCCGGTGTTCGCACTGAGCACGTCGGTGAGGCGGGTGCGGTCGTCCTCCTTCACCTTGCGGGTCTTCTCGTGCTTCCGGATGAGGTCGTTCTCGTAATCCTCGATGTGGCAGGCCAGGGTGATGCCGGTCTGGGCGCGGCCGTCCATGATCTGGCGGTAGAGGTAAACGCAGGGCACCGGCTCGCGGAGGAAGGTGCCCTCGCGCTGCATCTTTTCGAAATTGGCCTTGGCGTGGGCGTAGACCGCCTCGCTGTAGGGATCGGTCTCGGGCGCGAGCTCCAGCTCGGCCCGCTCGACGCGGAGGAAGCTGTGCGGTTTCCCCTCGGCGAGGGCGCGGGCCTCCTCGGTGTTGATGACGTCGTACGGCACCGAGGCCAGTTCGGCGGCGACGCCGGGCGCGGGAACAAGGGCGGGAAAGGCTTTCACTCTCATGGGATCTGGAAAAAGGGATGGTCTGGAAAGGGGACACTGCTACACGGAAGACGCGCGATCACAAGCGGGATTCGAGGGGGGGCTTCGCTGAACGCGCGGGCATTTCCCCGGGGCAGGAAAGAAACGGTTCGAGACCGGTCCAGAAAGAACCGCTCAGGCTCTGGCCCGAGGGTGCAGGACAAAAAAGTCAGGCGGCGCGTTTTTCTGGTGCAGGAGACCATCTCCTTGCCTTGGCCTTCTGGCGGGCGACAAGGTTTCTGCGCTGCTTCCACGCATCGTTGAAGTGAGGTCCGAGCACGAGGCAGCGGAGTCCGAGGATGTTTTCGGCTCCCGTCTCGCTCCAGAACATGCCCGACTGCTTGAGACGGCGACCGACCGCCGTTTTGCATCCGGCTTCGATCACGCCCGAGCCAATGAACCATCCCTTGGCTCGATATTCCCCGTAGCGGGTTCGCGAGGCATGGCTTTGGAGGTAGTTGATTTCCGCTTCGACCGCTTCGCGTCTGGCCTCGCTCCATTCGGGGTGGGATTCGAGCATGGCGCGCATCTCGGTCAAAAGACTCGCGGGACTGGTCTGCTTCATGTCATGACACCATCGCTCGCGGCATGAAGCCGCCCCGGCGGGATCTTCCTCGTAAAGGGCCTTGGCGAGTTGGCCCACGTGCTCGCTGGCATGGTAGAAGTCGAGGATCTCGACCGCTCCGGGGAAGGTCAGGCGGCAGTTCTCCCAAACCCATGCCGCTCCGTCTCCGATGAAGATGACCTGCCCGGCCCGGTCGAGACCGCGTCGGCGGGCTTCCTGATGGAGCAGCACGGCGATCTCCCGGCAGCCCTTGTAGGTGGCGACGTAGCTGGTGGAGTCCGGATCCCTCACGGGAGCGCCGTCCTTGTCGCGGACGGTCTGGGTGAAGACGCAGCCGAGCTTGGCCTCGCGGGTGCGGGCGCTCCCGTCCTCCCCTTTGCCCTTGACT
>JALRFZ010000759.1 GCA_023253615.1 Verrucomicrobiales bacterium
GTCGAATCCGGTCTGGAACTTGTTCGCGACGAGGAGGATCTGGTAATCCTCGCCCTTGAAGGCCTCGCGGATGTCGCGGCCGTTCAGGTTCGGGTTGAGGGCCTTGCTCGTCTCGGTGAAACCATCGGGACCGGAGTCCGGATCATTCACTTCACCGGAAAAGGCGACGAGCGTTCCCATGGGATAGCCCTGCTCGGCGATGTATTTCTCGATCGCCAGTTTCCAGCGCACCGCCTCGATCCGCGACCCGACCACGACCATCGCCTTCGCCTTCGCCTTGCCGTCGAGGAGCGGGGCTACGGTGGAGCGGAAATGCTCGACCACGATCTGCACCTTCTGGGCGATGTTGTAGGGGTGGAGGCGCACCCAGCCCATGATGCCCTTCATGGCGGCGGACCGCTCGACCGTCTTCTCGTCATAGTCTTTGCCCTCCTGGGCCAGCTTGAAGGCCAGCTTGTAGCTGAGGTAGTTTTGGAGGACGTCGAGGATGAAGCCCTCCTCGATCGCCTGCCGCATCGAGTAGACGTGGAAGGGCGCCGGCACGTTGTCCGCGGCCGGCTTCCGGGTGGGATCGGGCCGGGTGCCGAAGAGTTCCAGCGTCTTCGCCTTGGGCGTGGCGGTGAAGGCGACGAAGGTGATGCCGGCGCTGTCGGCCCGGGCGCTCATCTGGGCGGCGAGGAGGTCCTCGGTGCTGACCTCGCCGCCGTCCTTCAGCTCCTCCAGTTCCTCGGGACTGAGGACGGCCTTGAGCTTGGCGGCGGCTTCACCGCTCTGGGAGCTGTGGGCCTCGTCGGCGATCACGGCGAATCGTTTGCCCTCGGTCGCCGCCAGCTCGCGGACCGCCTCTAGGGCGAAGGGGAAGGTCTGCACCGTGCAGACCACGATCTTCTTGTCGCCCGAGAGGGCCTCGGCCAGTTCGCCGCTCTTGCTCCCGGCCTTGCCGGTGATCGTCGCCACCACGCCGGTCTTCCGCTGGAAGCTGAAGAGCGCCTCCTGGAGCTGGGCGTCGATCACGTTCCGGTCGGAGACGACGAGGACACTGTCGAAGAGCTTCCGGTTCGCGGCGTCGTGAAGCTCGGAGAAAAAGTGGGCCGTCCACGCGATCGAGTTCGTCTTGCCCGATCCGGCGCTGTGCTGGACGAGGTATTTCGTGCCGGACCCGTCGGCGAGGACCGCGGACTGGAGTTTCCGGGTCACGTCGAGCTGGTGGTAGCGGGGGAAGAGGATCCGGGCCAGGGTCTTCTTGCGGTCATACTGGCCGATGCAGTAACGGCCGAGGATCTCGAGCCAGCTCTCGCGCTCCCAGACCTGTTCCCAGAGGTAGGCGGTGCGGTGGCCGCCGGCGGGATTGGGCGGATTACCGGCACCGCCCTCGTCGCCTTGGTTGAAAGGCAGGAAGGTGGTCCCCTTCCCTTCGAGACGGGTCGTCATGTGGACCTCGGAGTTGCTCACCGCGAAGTGGACGAGGGCACCCCCGGGGAAGGACAGGAGCGGTTCGGCCGCCCCGCCCTTCGGCTTCGGGTCGCGGTCGTAGCGGTATTGGTCGATCGCGTCGCCGATGCTCTGCGTGAAGTCGGTCTTCAGCTCCGCCGTCGCCACGGGCAGGCCGTTGAGGAAGAGGACGAGGTCGAGGCTGTTTTCGCTGTGGAGCGAATAGCGCACCTGCCGGACGACGCGGAGGCGGTTGGCCTGGTAGCGCGTGAGGATCTCCTCGTTGAGGGCGAGGGCGGGTCGGAATTGAGCCACCGGGAGCGCTTGGCGCAGGCCCATCACATCGACGCCGTTGCGGAGCACGTCGAGGGTGCCTCGCTGGTCAAGCTGGGCGCGGACCCGATCCAAGAGGGTTGCCTCGGCGGCCGAACCCTGTTGCTTCACCAGGGTCTCCCAGGCCTTCGGTTGGGTTTCCTGGACCCACGCGAGCAGGTCGGAAGGCAGGAGGGCGCGGGCGCGGTCGTAGCGGGCCGCGTCGCCCTCGGCGTGGAGCCAGCCGTGATCGGCGAGGTGGGCGCAGATCTCGGATTCGAGGGCGATTTCTTGGTGGAGGGACATGGGTGAGACGACGCTTGGATTCAGACTTCGAGACTCGCCAGCACATCTCCATGACGGTTCTTCACGTCGTTGAAATAGGATCGTATTGCACTGATGGCGTGGTCTTCGGAAGTCACAAAGCCGCTGCTGAATGCGAGGCGCAGAAGACCATCGTGTTTCATGCCTTCGCAACCACCGCGTTTCAAGACTTCATACCCTTTCAGATGATGAACGCGCAAAAGGAGTTGTTCCCAACAAACCACCTTCAGTTTTGCCCGATCTGCTGCGGTTGAGAGTCGTGCATGGGTTTCCAAGGCGCGCTTGTCACCTGTAACGACGATGCCTCCGCTTGCCTCCGCTTCGGCGAAGAGGATCGCCTCACCGGGATCCATTCCGCCGTGCAGGAGCCTTTCCTGTCGGTCGATGTCCGCCGCTGCTTCGATGATCCCATGCACCTTGCAGAATGCGTCGAGGTGGTCCCGATGGACTTCATTCTCGAGCTTTTTGCTCGAACGGGAAACCCGGGCTTTCAAACTCGCCAGATACTGGATCCGGATTTCATCATCACGGACATCGAGCAATTCCGGAAGCCAGGGCAGGAACCCGCAGGCCGCGAGTTTGACCACGACGTCCACATCGCTGAAGTAGATCATCCCCGCGGCGTGGTGGCGCGGGTGATCCAGTCCATCGAGTCCTCCGACAGAGCGTCCGGATCCAGATGCGTTTCCAACGCCGCTTTCAGATAAGTCGCCGCGTCGTCATCTTTCTCGATTCGGGTCACCGCTCCGTTGGCGAGACTCCATTGCCCGGTGGTGAATCCGTAGTTGAGTGCCAGGACACCGGGAGCGATCCGGCATTTGTTTCCCAGGGAAATCGCAGCGGCGGCGAGTTGGGAGACGCCCATGCTGCGCGTCGAGTTCAATCCCAGATCGGGAAAACCGGTGAGAAGCCGGACCGCGAAGTCGTTCGCATCGGTCTCGTCTTTTTCGTCCGAGGTCTTGTCGATCTTCTCATCGACGAGGGTTTGGCCGGGCTTGAGATGCCGGTGGTGGATATGCCCGAGCTCGTGGGCGACGATGAAGGCGATCCACGATGGACTTTTGCGTTGGCTCAAAACGACGATTACGGGACGATCACCGACCATGGTGGTCAATGCATCGGGCCTCTTGGCGCCGGCGGGAAGATTCCGCAAATGGATCACCGGGATGCCGAGAGACCACGACGCATCGAGAATGTGCCGAAGGCAGACCCAGGGGCGATCGGAATCCCGCAGGAGAAGCTCACGCCATTTTTCGGGGGCCGGGACTTCGCCAGCGGACTTTCCCTCCGGATAGGCTGCGGCCACGGCGCGGGCGACCCCGAGCGCATAATGCGTCGTGAGGCAGACGTCCGCTTCGGTGATGCCCTTCGCCTTCTTGTATCTGACGCCTTCGCTTTTCGTGAAAACCGGGACCTGATCCGCGTCGAGGAGACTCGCGAGACTGAAGCCGAGACGGGCACAGAGGTAGGACGCCGCCTCGCGGAAACCGCCGGGGGAATCCGCAATGGAGTCCTCCCACCAAGACGGAAGGACCGTCTCGTTCAGAAACTTCGGCTTCACGCCGGCCTTCGAAAGGCGGGCGCGGAGCTGCTTCATCGGGTTCTTGATGGTGGCGTTGGTTTTTCCGGCAGGCACAGTGTGTTGGAGGTTGACGCGATCTTAAGGGCGGACGCGGGGCTCTGGCAAGCAACTTGGTGATCGACACATCCAAGTAAGAGTAGCTTCCAATCGGCTATTGTTCAATCCCCGGGGATGGTGATCGGCCTTTCCGGTCTCTCAGGGGGTCTGCCGCTTCACGGCATCGAGGGTCTTCCCGTCCTGGGTCTTCCACTCGATCCAGCCGTTGGCGGTCCGGCCCATCAGGATCGCGGCGGCCTTGCTGGGGTTGGGAAAGAGGAGGTCTTTCGTCACGACGAGGAGCTCACCCTCCCGCTTCAAGTCGCCGGCCTCGATCAACTGCCCGCGCTGTTGATCCCAGGTGCAGCCGGCGAACGAGGGCACGCTCTTGGCCCGCCCTTTCGACCCCTTGAGCACGACGAAGCCTTCCTCGGTGTATTGGCCCCGGCCCTCGGCCCCGGACGCATTGCAGTAGAAGATCTCCTCGGCCTCCTTGCCGGCGACCGGCTTGGCGACCGGGTCGAAAATGGGAAATCCGAGCGTCGCGAGCAGGGTGTGCCCGGTCTCGTAGATCTCGAGGCAATCGGCCTCGAGCGGCGCGGGCGTGTGCGGTTTGGTGCCGCTGTTCCCGTTCTCGTCGCCGTAGCGGCCCGCCTTGCGCACGGCCTGGAGACAGTGCCATTCCAGAAAGAGCGCGTGGGTCTGCGTGAGACTGTTCGTCCGCGAGATGAGGACGGCGGCCCGCTCCCAGAAGTCCTTCTTGTCGTGGTGGGCCTTGAGGCGGGAGCGGAGGTCGCCGGTCTGGCCGATGTAGACCCGCGGCTCGCCGGTCTCCTCGCTCTGGCCGAAGAGGAAATAGACCGCGACCTGGTCGCTTTCCGGCATCTTGAGGAAGTCGCCGAGGAGACTGCGGGGCACCTCGATGACCTGGACGATCCGGGTCGTGATCTCGGCCACCCGGATGCCGCGGGGATCGCCGCCCGGGAGGAAGATCTGGATGGTTTTCGGGGTGGGCATCAGGCAGGGAAGGTGGGTTCGAGGTTTCGCATGTCGATCTGCCCGATGACGGCGGCAGATGTCAGCGCGATGCGGAGTGCTTGGATCGGGTGGATGGCGCGTTGGGCTTCGGCGGAAAGCCAGCCGTGATCGGCGGGGTGGGCGAAGATCTCGGTCACGAAGGCGTTTCGCTGGGGGAGGCTCATGCGGGGTCTTGCTTCTTGGCTTCGGAGAAATGGCGCCGGCACTCTTCGGCCCGATCGGAGATGGCGGCCGCGAGCCGGCGCACGAACGCGCCCCCGACCGGGATGGAACCGGCGGCGATCGCTTCGCCCACTTCCGAGGCGGCCTCAGGCATGGCGGAGGCCATCCGGATGAGGCGCTCGGTCACGAGAGCGGGATCGAGCTTCCACTCCTCGGCGGCTTTTCTCCAATGGTCCCTCCCGATCTTCCAGAGGAGGTAGTCGCCGCCGATCTTCATGGCGAGTTTTGCTTTTTTGGGAAGGATATCGCGTGGATAGGGCAGGCACGAGGAGAGATCGTAGAGGGGAGCCAGCCGGATTTGACCTCCGCCGGCGAGCAGAAATCCATGGTTTTTGGCGTGGGCGTCGGTTCCGCCGATGAGCCAATGGTAGATCAGGGCATCGAGAAAGCGCTCGACATCTTCCTGGGGTCTTGCCGAGTGGTCGCGGATCAATTCGAAGATCTCGGACGCGGAGGGGCCGCCCTGATTCTGGTATTTGATCTCGGGCATCCGACCGAGCGCCTGGCAGGTATCTTCCTGATGGATGCGCACGATCCGGCCACCGACGGCCGCACGGTCGAACCGCTCCACGATGATGACGGGGATATCCCCGATCCGTTCCGTCCACGATCTCGCCGTCTGGAGCCCGAGACGGCGGGCGAGCTGCAGACAGAAGTGCTCGTTCTCTTCGTAGTGGTGGAATGCCCCGACGTTCGGCTTGAGGATGTGGGTTGTCGGCGTGGTCCCTTCCGGAATCCCCCATCGTTTTGATTCGGAGTCCCGATACAGTCCGATCTTTGCCTGTGCTCCGGCGAGGCTGAATTGTCCGACGTCGCCGATGCGGCGCGCGCGACTGTGGTCGTTCACCAGATCCGAGATGCGTTCGACGAGTTCGTCGTCCGCCAGCCAGGCGACACCGTCCGGCGCTTTTCCGGCGAGCCAGCGTCCGGCACTCTCCGGGGGGATGAACTGCACTGCCCCGGCGCACTCCTCGCCGACGTGGGACAGCAAACGGAACGGGTTGCGTGCCGATACCTGGAAGCGTTGCCCCCAGCGACGCAGCACTTCGTTGTTGTCCGGCAACAATCCCGAGAGGAAGGGGCGCACCACGGCGTCGTCATGTTCCCGGCGCGTGAGCGGCATGGAAAGCGAGAGCGGGAAGGAGGCGCGATCCTCGCGCCAGGTGGCGTCGTACTCGAAGCGGAGGCGATCCCTTCCGTAGCGCAGGACGCCGACGCGCCTCCCGTCATGGATGGCCTCCAGCGACTCGCTCATTCGGTGGCGGTGTTGAGGTGATTCCCGAGCAAGGCGTCGAGATCCACCAGCCCCGCGTTTGCCGCGCCCGATCCTGGCGGAGGTGCCACCCCGACCTGCGCTTCCAGGTCGAGGGCGCGCAGGGTGCGCATGACGAGTCCGATGTGGGCGGTCGTTTTCCCCGCCTCGAACTGGCTCACCCAGAGGCGTTGGACACCGATCTTCGAGGCGAGTTCGCTCTGGCTCCAACCGAGAGACTTCCGCCGATCCCGGACGAGCGCCCCCATGTCTTTCACCGATCGCACGATCATGAGCGAATCTAACGCGGCATGTGATCGCATGCAAGCGAGGAGTGCATGTGATCGAATGCATGGTGAAAAGGGATGCGATCGAATGCGCGGGGTGGGGTTGGGTGGAGGCGTGTCCGGGCTTGGGGAAAAACGCCGCCTTTTTTCCCACAATGCAAGACGTGGCCAAGGCTGGGGTGGTGCCGGGATCACGGGTTCTGGCGCTTCACGGCATCGAGGGTCTTCCCATCTTGCGTTTTCCAATCCGTCCATCCGTTGGCATTCCGTCCCATCAGGAAAGCAGCCGCCTTGCTGGGGTTCGAAAAAAGAAGGTCCTTCGTTAGGACGAGAACATCTCCCTCCTGACGAAAGTCGCCCGCCTCAATCATGCGCTTTCGGAACGCGTGCCAGGTCGTGCCAACAAAGGACGGCACATTTTCAACCCGCTCCTTCGATCCCTTTAGCACGACGAAGCCCTCTTCCGTGTATTGGCCGCGGCCGTTGGCACCCGAACCGGTGCAGTAGAAGATCTCTTCAGCCTCCTGCCCCACGACCGGCTTGGCGACCGGGTCGAAAATGGGATAGCCGAGCGTCGCGAGCAGGGTGTGGCCGGTCTCGTAGATTTCCAAACAATCGGCCTCCAGCGGCGCGGGGGTGTGGGGTTTGGTGCCGCTGTTCCCGTTCTCGTCGCCGTAGCGGCCCGCCTTGCGCACCGCCTGGAGACAGTGCCATTCCAGGAAGAGCGCGTGGGTCTGGGTGAGGCTGTTGGTCCGCGAGATGAGGACGGCGGCCCGCTCCCAGAAGTCCTTTTTGTCGTGGTGGGCCTTGAGGCGGGCGCGGAGGTCGCCGGT
>JALRFZ010000787.1 GCA_023253615.1 Verrucomicrobiales bacterium
GCTGGGCCGCGCGACTCGTCTCGGAGCGCCGTTGGCATCCCAGCCAGCAACTCGAGTGGAAAGGAAAGAAGAACGAGGATCTCGTGATGACGCTCGAGCTGAGCAGCTTCGAAGAGATCCAACGCTGGATCCTGAGTTGGGGCACGCAGGTCGAAGTGATCTCTCCGCCCGAGCTCCGCCAGACGATCCGCGAGGAGGCACTGTCGCTCGCGGAACTCTATCGGAAGAAATGATCAGGGGGACCGCCGTCAGTCGCGTCGGATTTCCTCGGCGCTGACGATGCGCACGATCCCGCCTCCGGAGGTCTCGAGGAGCAGCTCGCCGTCGCCACCGAGACCCCGGGCCAGGCCGTCGAGCCAATCCCTCCCGACGCGGACGGAGAGACGCCGCCCCGCGAGAAAATCCCGCAGCCGGATCCATTCGAGGACGGGATCGAAGTCGGCCGTCTTTGCGGGAAAATGGCGGAGGAAACCCTGGATGATCTGTCCGAGGAGGAACCAGCGGCTCGACTCGCAGCCGATCAATTCATAGAGGGAGGTGGCGATGGATCGCAGCTCGGGCGGCAATTCTTCGTGGCGCAGGTTCACGTTCAACCCGACCCCGACGATCGCGTAAGGCACGGGAGCGAGCACGATCTCGACGAGGATGCCGGCCAGCTTTCTGCCTTCGTGAAGGAGATCATTCGGCCACTTCGCCTCCAGCCGGTAGCCGGGGCCGAGGATGGATTCGACCGTCGATCCGACGATCCAGGCGGTGAGGTGCGGGAGGCGCGGCCAGAGGTGCCTGTCCCCGTCCAGTGGCAAGGCCAGGGAGAAGAGCAGATTGCGTCCCGGCGTCGCCTCCCACCGATCCCCGCGCCGCCCACGGCCCCGCGTCTGGAAATCGGCGGAAATGAGATCGTAGGGACAGGCATTTCCGGAGCGCGCGCGCGCGAGGAGATCGTCGTTGGTCGAGCCCGTCTCCCCGACGTGCTGAAGCCGCTCCAGCGGGAAGCGAGCGAGGTCTTCCTGCGACCACCCTCGCACGATCTCGGCATGGATTTTCTCCACCATCGTCGTCAGGCGGCTTCCAGGTCCAGGCCGAGATCGATCGACCGGACCGAGTGGGTCAAGGCACCGACCGAGATGAAATCGACCCCCGTCCCGGCGATGCCGGCGATGGTTTTCAGATTCACCCCGCCGCTCGCCTCGAGGAGGGTGCCGGGGGAAAGTCGATCACGCAGAGCGACGGCCTCGCGGAGCTGCTCGTTCGACATGTTGTCGAGCAGGATCACGGCGATGCCCTCGATTTTGAGAAAGGTCTCGACCTGATCGAGTCGATCTGCTTCGAACTCGATCTTGATGCTCGGATGAGCCGCGAGCACTTCGCCGATGCGCTGCGCCAGGTCAATCGCATCGGAATTGGCGACGAGGTGATTGTCTTTCACCATGATGGCATCATAGAGACCGATGCGGTGATTCGTGCCCCCTCCGTGTAGGACGGCCGCCTTCTCCAGCTCCCGCCAGCCCGGGGTGGTCTTGCGGGTGTCGAGGAGGCGGGCACGGGTGTGGGCGATCGCGTTCGCATAGTTGCGGGTGACGGTCGCCACCCCGCTGAGCCGCTGCATGAAATTCAAGACCGTCCGCTCGGCCTGGAGGACGAGCCGGGTGGGGCCTTCGATCGTCGCGACGAGGTCGCCCGTTTCCGCGGACGATCCATCCCCGATCACGGGGACGAAAGCGAGGTCTCCCCCACCCACCGCCTCGCAGACATGCCGGGCCACTTCGCTGCCGGAAATGACGCACGACTCCCGCGCCATGATCCGTCCCCGGGAATGGTGGCGCGCGTCGACAAAATGGCGGCTGGTCAGATCGCCGAGACCATTCAGGTCTTCTTCGAGGGCGAGCTCGACGAGAATACGGGAGAGTCGGTTCATGGCTCGGGGGTGGAGGTCGGGCCGAGGGTGAGACGGCGGAAATAGAGCCGGTCCATCGAGGGGTCGAGACGCCGGTAGAAATCGATCAGCACATCCACCTTCTGGTCGATGCGCGGATACTGGCGGCAGAATTCCCAGATCTCGGGGTTGGTGAATAGGTGGGCGGCGGTTTCGTTCAGGTCCTGCTCGATCGAGACCTGGTTGTAAGCGGTGAGAAAGCCGGACTTCATCAGCGCGAAGTCGACCTGGAGGAGGCTGCTCCCCGATCCGCCGGTTCTCTCCTGCTCGGCGGCGAGGACGCGGGTCGCTTCGCTGCGGTCGCCGTCCTGCTCCTCGACGATACCCGGCGCCCGGTAGCGGAAGGTGGGATCGTTCGCCTCGGTCCAGCGGGTCGCCTCGAAGACGGCTTGGTTCTGCTTCAGGAGGATGGAGGAGAACTCGTGGTGAAACCGCTGCTCGAATCCCCTCGCGTCGAAACTCTCGCGGTAGACGAGGATGATGCGGCGGCTGTTTGCGAGGTAGGTGCCGCCGTAGCTGACGTCGTAGAATCGCAGGGACCCGACCACCGAGACACCCCCGAGAAACTTCTGCCGGACCTTCTCCGGATATTTCGCGAGGGCGGATTCGAGAATGCCGAGGGCGGCGAGACGGAGCTTTGGATCGAGAGGCTCGATCGAGGCGGCGATGGGGGCTTCCGTCCAGCTTTTGGGGAGGAAGCTCCGGTCCCCGGGAAAGCTCACGAGCGAATCCGCCGAGGCATTGCCGGCGAAGAGCGCCACAAGCGGAAGCAGTAGGGTGAGGAGGAGGAATTTCATACGCCGTCCGAAAAGGGGGCCGCTCACATCCGCGAGGCCTTTTCCAGCCACACCGCGAGGAGGGAGACATCGGCCGGAGTGATCCCGCTGATCCGGCCGGCCTGGCCGAGGGTGCGGGGACGGATGCGTTGGAGCTTCAGCTGGGCCTCGCGTTTCAGGCCGGAGATCTGGAGGTAGTCGATCTCGTCAGGGAGCTTCTTCTCGTCGGCGCGCCGGGTCTTTTCCACCATTTCGCCCTGACGGCGGATGTAGCCCTCGTATTTGATATCGATCTCCACCTGCTCCCAGATCCCGGGGTCGTGCTCGGCCCGGAGGGGGGCGTCGAAATCGAGCCAGGTCGCCTCGGGGCGGCGGAGCCATTTTGCGAGAGAACCCTCCGCGGTGTGGGTGGTCTCCAGGCGGTGGCGGAGGACCTCGATCCGCTCCTGCTTCGCGAGGGAGGCGGCGCGGAATTCGGTGGAAATGAGTCCCGCCTTTTCCGCCGTCGCGCAGAGGCGAAGGTCGGCATTGTCGTGGCGGAGGAGAAGGCGGTGCTCGGCCCGGCTCGTGAACATCCGATAGGGCTCGTCCGTGCCCTTGGTGACGAGGTCGTCGATCATCACCCCGATGTAGGACTCCTCGCGCCCGAGGACGAAGTCGGGTTTCCCGGCGACCTTGAGGGCCGCATTGGCCCCCGCGACGAGCCCCTGGCCGGCGGCCTCTTCATAGCCGGAGGTGCCATTGATCTGGCCGGCGAAGTAGAGACCCGAGACCGTCTTGGTCTCGAGGGTGGGGTGGAGTTGGGTGGGCACGCAGTAGTCGTATTCGACCGCGTATCCCGGGCGGATGATCTCCGCGTTCTCCAACCCCCCGATCGCCCGGATGAAGCGGTATTGAACCTCGAAGGGCAGGGAGGTGGAGACACCGTTGATGTAGTACTCGAGGGTCTGGCGTCCCTCCGGCTCGAGGAAGACCTGGTGGCGTTCCTTGTCGGCGAAGCGGACGACCTTGTCCTCGATCGAGGGGCAGTAGCGCGGACCGACCCCTTCGATCTTCCCGGAATACATCGGCGACTTGTCGAGGTTCGCGAGGATCGTCTCGTGCGTCTCCGTGCTCGTGTAGGTGATCCAACAGGGCAATTGTTCCACGTGGAACATCGGGTCGGACCAGCGGTTCAGGGTAAAGATGTCGTCCTCGGAAAATGGCTCGATTTCCGAGCGGAAGGAAAATCGCGGAGCGGGCTCGTCACCGTCCTGCCGTTCGCATTTCGAATAGTCGATCGAGCGTCCATTCAACCGGCAGGGAGTGCCCGTCTTGAAACGCCGCACCTCGAAGCCGAGTCGGCGAAGGTCATCACTCAGGGTGGAGGGGGCATCCCCCATCCGACCACCCTGCTGATTCTGCATCCCGACATGCATCAATCCCCGCATGAAGGTGCCGGTGGTGATGACGACGGCTGAGGCCTCGTACCGAATCCCGAGGACCGTTTCGGCACCCTTCACTTGATCGCCCTCCACGAGGAGCGAGGCGATGTTCCCTTGGTGAAGATCGAGGTTCGGTTCCTTCTCCAAAAGCCACTTCATCCGGAACTGGTAAGCCTTCTTGTCGCATTGGGCGCGAGGGGCCCGGACCGAGGGTCCCTTCTTCGCATTGAGGATCCGGAACTGGATCGCCGTCGCATCCGTGTTCAATCCCATCGCCCCACCGAGCGCATCGATCTCGCGCACCATGTGACCTTTCCCGAGACCGCCGATCGCGGGATTGCAGGACATCTGTCCAAGCGTGTCGAGATTCTGGCTGAGCATCGCGACCGAGGCACCGACGCGGGAAGCAGCGAGGGCGGCTTCGATCCCGGCGTGCCCACCGCCGACAATCAATACATCGTATTTTTTGGGGTAAACAAACATCTTAAAAAGCCAAAATGTTCCACGTGGAACGTCCCGGAAAAGTTGGGGATGGAATGAAAAATCGACCTTTTCCCGTTTTCCTTCCCGGGGACTTTAAGCTACCGTGCGCCCCCTTCCAACTCCGGAGGGATTTTTTCTTTCGCGATGGCATCGAAAACCGCAAAAACGTCCACCGTTCCCTTCGCCGACGCACCGATCAATGCGTCGCTCACCGGGGAACAAAAGATCGACCTGCTCCGGACCATGGTCCGCATCCGCCGGTTCGAACAGACCTCACTCAAGTATTACCACGATGGTCACATCGGTGGTTTCCTCCACCTCTACATCGGGCAGGAATCCGTCGCCGTCGGCAGCATCTCCCTCCTCGGTGAGAACGATCACGTCATCACCGCCTATCGCGACCACGGCCACGCTCTCGCCGTCGGCATGGGCATGGACGAATGCATGGCCGAGCTCTTCGGAAAGAAGACCGGTTGCTCGAAAGGCAAGGGCGGCTCGATGCACTACTTCGCCCCCGACAAAAACTACTGGGGTGGACACGGGATCGTCGGTGGCCAGACCCCCTTGGGTGCCGGCCTCGCTTTCGCTCTCAAGTACAAAGGTCTGAAAGGCTGCTGCCTCTGCTACCTCGGTGATGGTGCGATCAACCAGGGCGCCTTCCATGAAGCGCTCAACCTCGCCGCACTCTGGGACCTCCCCGTGATCTACATCATCGAGAACAACGGTTATTCCATGGGCACCTCCCAGGCACGTTCCTCCGCCTTCCCGAAGGAAGGTCTCGCCGCTCGCGCCGAAGGTTACAACATGGCGTGGAAAAAGATCGATGGTGTCTCCCTCTACGAGATCCGCGCCGGTGTCCAGGAAGCTGTCGCGCGCGCCCATGAGGAGTCGAAGCCGACCATGCTCGAGATCATGACCTATCGTCACAAGGGACACTCCGTCGCCGATGCGAACGCCGAGAAGTACCGCACGAAGGAAGAGATCCAGACCTACATGAACGAGCACGATCCGATCGAGTTCTGGAAAAACGTGCTCATCGGCGAAGGCGTCATCACCGAGGAAGACTACAAGGCCATCAACAAGGAAGCCGGTGCCGAAGCCGAAGCCTCCGCCGCCTTCGCCATCAAGAGCCCCTACCCCGACGAGTCCGAGATCTTCGACGACATCTATTGGGAGGTCGACAACAACACCGAAGCCGGGCGCACCGGACGCCACTTCTTCCACGGTTGATTCAGACCTTTTCCCTTTCACCTTCCCACCTTTTACCGCAGCGAGAGCTGCGTCCTCCCATGCCCCGAGAAATCACCTACCGCGAAGCCCTCCGTGAAGGACTCGACGAAGAACTCGCCCGCGACGAGAACGTCTGCATCATCGGCGAAGAAGTCGCCCAGTACAACGGAGCCTACAAAGTCACCGAAGGCCTCTGGAAGAAATGGGGCGACAAACGCGTGATCGACGCCCCCATCTCCGAAGCCGGATTCATCGGCATGGGCATCGGTGCCTCCATGCTCGGCATCCGCCCGGTGATGGAACTGATGTTCTATTCCTTCGCCTACGTCGCCTTCGATCAGATGATGAACAATGCCGCGACCTGTCGCTACATGTCGGGCGGTCTCACCAATTGCCCCATCGTCGTGCGTGGTCCCGCGAACGGAGGCACCAACGTCGGCGCGACCCACTCGCACACCCCCGAGAACATCTTCGCCAACATGCCCGGATTGAAGGTCGTCACCCCGTCGAATCCCTACGACGCGAAAGGCCTCATCAAGTCCGCGATCCGCGACAACGACCCGGTCTATTTCATGGAGAGCACCGTGCTCTACGGCATGACCGGTCTCGTCCCCTCCAACGATGAGATCGAAGGCGGTGAATTGATCGTCCCCATCGGCAAGGCCCGCGTCTCGCGCGAGGGCAGCGATCTCACCCTCCTCGCCCACGGCCGCGCCGTCGTCACCTCCCTCGCCGCCGCCGAGATCCTCGGAGCCCAGCACGGCATCTCCGTCGAGGTCGTCGATCTCCGCAGCATCCGCCCCCTCGACGAGGAGACGATCATGGCGTCCGTCCGCAAGACCCACCGCGCCATTTACGTCGAGGAGAACAAACCCTTCTGCGGCGTCGGCGCCCAGATCTCCTCCATGATCATGGAGCAGGCCTTCGACGATCTCGATGCGCCCGTCCTGCGCATCACCTCCGCGGACGCACCGGCCTTCTACAGCCCCCCGATCGAGAAACTCCAGCTCCCCACCGCCGACGAAATCGTCGCCCGCGCCCTCACGATTTGTTGATGTGTTAGGGTCTGTTCTCCATCCGATCACCGTTTACCGATCACCGACTACCTTCCTATGGCTTCCTATTTGAAAATGCCCAAGCTGAGCGACACGATGAGCGAGGGCACCCTCGTGAAGTGGCTCAAGAAAGAGGGCGACTCCATCGCCATCGACGAGGACATCGCCGAAGTCGAGACCGACAAGGCGACCATGACGATGCCCTCCTTCGCCGAAGGCATCCTCCACAAGATCTACGTGCAGGAGGGCCAGACCGTCGTCCTCGGCGCCGCCCTCGCCATCGTCCTCGAGGACGGAGAAGAGCCGCCCGCAGATGCCGACACCGCGCCTGCCGGAGAAGCCAAAGCCGCCGCCCCTGCAGCCGAAGCTCCCGCGAAGTCCGAGGCCGCCGCCGCACCCGCCGCCACCCCGACTCCGGCTCCCGCACCTGCCGCTCCCGCCCCCGCAGCGAGTTCCTCTTCCCGCATCAAAGCCTCTCCCCTCGCCCGCAAAGTCGCCAAAGAGAAAGGCATCGACCTTGCGCGCGTCACCGGATCAGGACCCGGCGGACGCATCGTCAAAAAGGATGTCGAAAACGCACCCGCCGGTGGCGGTGGCGGCTCCCTTGGATTGCTCCCCCCGGCCATGGCCAAGCCCGACCGCAGCGTGCCGCTCACCGGCATGCGCCGCGTCATCTCCCAGCGCCTCCTCGAAAGCAAGACGACCATCCCGCATTTCTATCTCAACATCGAGATCGACACCGAGCCGCTCATGAACCTGCGCGAGCAGGTCAACGCGGCGAGCACCGCCAACGGAGGTCCCAAATACACCGTCAACGATTTCGTGATGCGCGCCGTCGTCCTCGCCACCGGTTCCGTGCCGGAGGTGAACGGCTCCTTCCAGGGCGACTCCATCCTCTATCACGGCGAGACCCATCTCTCCGTCGCCGTCGCGATCGAGGACGGCCTCGTCACTCCCGTGATCCGTTCCGCCCAGTCGAAGTCGATCAAGGACCTCGCCTCCGAGCTGAAGGATCTCGCCGCCAAGGCCCGCGACAAAAAGCTGACGCCGAACGAGATGACCGGTGGCACCATCACCATCTCGAACCTCGGCGCCTACGGCATCGCGAACTTCGACGCCATCATCAACCCGCCCCAGGCCGCGATCCTCGCCATCGGCACGATCACGAAACAGCCCGTCGTCAACGCGCAGAATCAGATCGTCGCCGGCCAGCGCATGTGGATCGGGATGAGCTGCGACCACCGCGTCATCGACGGCGCCGTCGGCGCGAAGTTCCTCTCCGAGCTGAAGCGCTTCCTCGAAACGCCGGTTCTTCTCGTTTCGTGATCCACCATTTGCATGAATACGGGATCTTTGACCACGGATAAACACAGATAAACACGGATTCATGAAGACACGCCACTTCCTTCCATCCGTGTGAATCCGTGACCATCCGTGGTCCCATCCCTCCTCCTCCCTAACACTTTACTAAAAACATCATGGCCTCCTACGATCTCATCGTCATCGGCGGCGGACCCGCCGGCTACGTCGGCGCCATCCGTGCCGCCCAACTCGGCAAAAAAGTCGCCTGCATCGAGAACGACCGCGCCGGCGGCACCTGCCTCAACTGGGGCTGTATCCCCACCAAGGCGCTCATCAAAAACGCCGACATGTATCTGAACATGCGCGACAAGGCCGCCGAGTTCGGCCTCAGCTTCGACAACCTCAGCTACGACTGGTCGAAGGTGATCGGGCGCTCGCGGAATGTCTCCGACAAACTCGCCGGGGGCATCGAATTCCTCTTCAAGAAGAACAAGGTCGATTACCTCCGCGGCACCGGAGCCCTCGCCGGCACCAGTCCATCGGGCGGCAACAAGGTCACCGTCACCGACGCCGAAGGCAAGACCGAGACCCATGATGCAAAGAACGTCCTCCTCGCCACCGGCTGCAAGGCGCGCGATCTCCCCTTCCTCAAGTTCGACGGCAAGCGCGTCCTCGGTGCCCGCGAAGCCATGCTCCTCGCCGAGCAACCCAAAGAGATGCTCATCATCGGAGCCGGTGCCATCGGCGTCGAGTTCGCCTATTTCTACAATGCCTTCGGCACCAAGGTGACCATCATCGAGATGATGGACCATCTCCTCCCCGTCGAAGACACCGAAGTCAGCCAGACGCTCGAGAAGTCCTTCAAGAAGCAGGGCATCAACTTCCATCTCGCCACCAAGACCACCGCCGCCAATGTCACCGACGGCGGCGTGGAACTCACCGTCGAGCCCGCCAAGGGCGGTGACCCCGTCGTCCTCAAGGGCGATGTCGTCCTCGTCGCCGTGGGCGTCGGAGCGATCCTCCCCGGCGGAGCCGAGAAGCTCGAACTCACCGACCGTGGTTTCGTCAAGACGAACGACCGCTACCAGACCAACCTCCCCGGCGTCTCCGCCGCCGGCGACCTCATCGGGCCCCCGTGGCTCGCCCACGTCGCCAGCTTCGAGGCCATCCACGCCGTCGAGTCCATGTTCGATCCCAAGCACAAAAGCAAGAAGGTCGACATCTTCCCCGGCTGCACCTACTGCCATCCCGAGGTCGCCTCGCTCGGCCTCACGGAGCAGCAGTGCAAGGAGCAGAAGCTCGACTACCAGGTCGGGAAGTTCCCGTTCAGCGCCAACGGGCGCGCGCGCACCTCGGGCGAG
>JALRFZ010000091.1 GCA_023253615.1 Verrucomicrobiales bacterium
TCCGCGGCGATCGGGGCGGACTTTGCCAGCGTGGTGAGCGTGGCAACATCAAAGGTCGACCCGCCGAGAGCCCCCACGGCGAGGATGAGGCCGACGAGAAGAATGAGGCTGCCCACACCGAGGAAAATGGTGATGGTCCAGGCGGTCCGGACACGTTGCTCCCCGTGGCCGAAGATCCCGATCATGAGGAAGGTCGGGATGAGGGCGAGTTCGTGGAAGGCGTAGAGGAAAAACAAATCCGTCGCAGTGAAGGCCCCGATGGCTCCGCCGCCGATGAGGAGGAGGGAAAGGTAATAGAGACGGGCGCTACCCTTGATGTCCTGCTCCGCCGGTGCCACCCACACGGCGGCGAGGAGGACGAGGGCGGAAAGCAACAAGAGGACGAGACTGATCCCGTCCAGGCCAAAGGCGAGACTCAGCTTGGGAAAGCCCGGCATCTCGAGGAGCGTGCGGGAGCTCTCGAACTGCACGCCCCCTTCCAGATTCGTTTTGAAATTGATCGCACAAAAGACCGCGAAGCAGAGCACGAGCACCGAGGCTCCCAGCGCGGTGAAGCGGGCGGGCGCTCCGAGGCCGACCGCAAGGGCGGCGACGAGCGGCAGGAGGACGAGGAGTTCGAGAGTGCTCACGACGGGATGGGGCGGGAAATTCGATCAGAAGATGAGGTAGAGGATCACCGCGACAACGGCGACACCGAAGAGGAAGGCGTAGGACTGCACGTTCCCGGAATTGAAGACGCGGAAAACGGATCCAGCGGCAAGGGCACCCATGGCGGGGAAACGCGCCACGAGCGGATCGACGAAGAATCGGTCGGCGAAGTCGAGGCCTTTCGCGACGGTATCCTGGAAAACGCGGACGAGGCCGAGGTAGATCTCGTCGATCTTGAACTTGTCGCGGAAAAGAGGAATGCGGATGGGATCCTTGTCCTTGCCCTTGTAGAAATGGATCGCGGCTCCGACGCCGGAGACAAGACCGACGAGGGAAAGAATCGCGGTGAGGCCGAAGTGTTCGATCAGATGGTGGAAGTCTCCATGCCCGCGCGCGAGCAGCGGTCCCGAGACGAATGAATACGCCGAGAACACCGCCATGAACGCGAGCAAGGCGAGCGGGATCCACATGACCGGCCCGACCTCGTGGGCATGATCGGCGTCCTTCGTGCGGGCCTTGCCGAAGAAGGCGACGATGACGAGGCGCGTCATGTAAAAGGGCGTGAGGAAAGCGACGATCATCGCGAGGATGTAGGGTCCGGTCATCTTCTCATGCAGCGCCGTCTCGAGGATGGCTTCCTTGCTCCAGAATCCGCTCGTGAAGGGCACGGCGATGAGGGCGGCGGTGCCAAGAGCGAAAGTCCAGAAGGTGATGGGGAGCTTCTTCTTCAGACCGCCCATCTTCCAGATGTCCTGCTCGTGGTGGCAGGCGTAGATCACCGCGCCCGAGCCGAGGAAAAGGAGAGCCTTGAAGAAGGCGTGGGTATAGAGGTGGAACATCCCGGCATCGCTGCCGCCGTGGCCGATGCCCTGGGCCATGACCATGTAGCCGAGCTGCGAGAGGGTCGAGTAGGCGAGGATGCGCTTGATGTCGTTCTGTTGCAGCGCCATGAGCG
>JALRFZ010000134.1 GCA_023253615.1 Verrucomicrobiales bacterium
ACCCGCGTCCCGGCGGCAAGGGCCATGGCTTCGGCCGCGGCGGTGGCTTCGTCGAGGAGCGAGGCATTCGCCACGGGCAGGGCGGTCAGCTCGCAGATGAGGGTTTGGTAATTGAGCAAAGCCTCGAGCCGTCCCTGGGAGATCTCGGCCTGATAGGGCGTGTAGGCCGTGTACCAGCCCGGATTTTCGAGGATGCAGCGCTGGATTACCGGCGGTGTGACCGTGCCGTAGTAGCCGCGTCCGATGCAGGAACGGACATTCGTGTTCTTTTCGAAGATCCCGCGCAGCTTCGCGAGGGCTTCGGTTTCGTTGAGCGCCGGGGGCAGTGCGAGCGGTTCATCGCGGAGGAGATCGGCGGGGACGACCTCGCGGATGAAGGCATCGAGCGTCGGACTTCCCAGCGACGCGAGCATCGCCTCCACCTCCTCCGCCGAAGGGCCGAGGTGGCGGTCCGCGAAGGGGGTGGAATCAGGAAAGGAATTCACGGTAGGACTCCGCGTTTTTGAGACCGGACAATTCGGAGGGATCGCTGAGACGGATCTTCACCATCCAGCCCGCGCCGTAGGGATCGGTGTTGACCGCCTCGGGCGATTCGACGAGCGCCTCGTTCACCGCCACCACTTCGCCGCTGACAGGCGCGTAGATGTCGTTCGCGGCCTTGACCGACTCGATCACCGCGAAGGCTTCCCCTTTCGCGACGACGCGTCCGACGGCGGGCAGTTCGAGGTAGACGACGTCGGTGAGTTCCTCCTGCGCGTGGTCACTGATCCCGACCGGCGCGGCGTCCGGCGTGATGGGGTCGATCCATTCGTGGGAGTCACAGTAGAGCAGGTGGTCGGGGACGTTCATGAGCGGTCGGGTCGAGGAGAGGAACAAACCGAATTCCCGGCCCGTGACAATGGCGAATGCCGGGGATGACACGTTTTTTGTGAAGGGCGAATTGAGCTCCCGCCCATTCGACCGTTGACCGGAGTCCGGCCACCTCGTAGCCTTGCTCCGGCTCCACGATGGTGGTGGGCGCAAGCGATGAAGGAAGCCCATACTCTCCATTCTCCTTCCGGAAAGCCGGCGCGCCTCATGTCCGTCGATGCCTTGCGGGGCTTCGACATGCTCTGGATTGTCGGTGCCGGTGCGATCGTGAAAGCGCTGGAAGCCATGGGCGACAATCCGTTGACGATTTTGCTCGCCACCCAACTGCAGCACGTGGAGTGGGAAGGCTTTCGCTTCTACGATCTGATTTTTCCGCTGTTTCTTTTCATCGTCGGAGTGTCGCTCGTGTTTTCGCTCGACAAGGCACTCGCACAGGGCAGCCGCGGGAAGGTGATGGGGCGGATCCTTCGCAGGAGTCTGCTGCTTTATGCGGCGGGCGTCTTCTATTACGGCGGCTTCTCCAAGCCTTGGCCCGATCTACAGCTCGGAGGCGTGCTGCAACGCATCGCGGTCTGCTATGGATTCGCCGCGCTGATTTACAGTTTCGTGCGCTCGCCGCGATGGCTTGCCGTCATCTGCGCGGCACTCCTCGTGGGATTCTGGGCGCTCATGACCTTTGTGCCCGTGCCTGATTTCAAACTCGAGCCTCCGGTAGTGGAGGAGATCGCACAACGCATCGGATCGGACTCGCCCTTCGATATCACCGCGAGCGTACCCGACCGCGTTCAGGGCTCTTACGAGGAGGGACGGAACCTGGTGAATTTTCTCGACTTCCTCTACCTGCCGGGGAAAAAACCCCAGCACTACTATCTCAATGAGGGCCTTCTTTCGACGCTGCCTTCGATCGCCCTCCCCCTTTTCGGAGTGCTCGCGGGCCTGCTTTTGAAAAGCGGCTCCATCGATGCGAGGCGCAAGATCCTCTGGCTGGCGGGCACCGGCTTGGCGTGTGTCGCTCTCGGCCTGCTCTGGAGCCTGTCCTTTCCGATCATCAAACGCATCTGGAGCTCGTCGTTCGTGATGGTCGCCGGCGGATGCAGTGCGATGCTGATGGCCCTTTTCCATTGGATGGTGGACGTGCGCCAATGGCGCGCGTGGTGCCAACCATTCGTGTGGATCGGCTGCAACGCCCTGACCGTCTACCTCCTCACTCCCATCGTGAATTTCCAGGCTCTCGCCGCGCGCTTCACCGGCGGAGATGTGAGCCGCTTCCTGGATGACAACCTTGCGCAAGGTCTCGGTGGTCTCGTCACGGCCGCCACGGGCCTGCTGCTGGTGATTCTCCTGGCACGTTTCCTTTTCCAACGCGGGATCTTCCTGAGATTGTAAGGATGGCGGCGACCCTTTGCGCCTTTCCTGGAAACAACGAGCCACCCTCCGGGTCTAAAGTCCTATCTTTGGTCCCGCGGACCCGCCCGGACCAGGCCCTTCGTCCCGTTTCGTGTGGGCGGTCGATGTTGCGGATTCAGCCAGTCAACTCCCCTGACCTGAACGATGAGCCAGATCCACACGACCCGTCCCAAGAATCGCTTCCACGCCGCGCGATGCGGTGGCATCGCCCTTGCCACCTCCTGCGTGGTTTCCAACCTGGCGTAGGCCCAGACCGTCGCCCACGAAGTCGTGGCCGCCACGGGAGATGGGTTACCAGGGCTGCCCACCGCGCAATTCACGATCTTGGAAAATGTCACCACCGCCCCCAACGGACGGATCACCCTCCAGGCCTACATGAGCGGCCCGGGAATCAGCTTCTGGCTGAGGGACACGGCCGGAGGTCTTCATCTCCCGGGCCGGATCGGCGGTGTCCTACCCACCCGTGGCGCCCCGGGGACGGTCACGAACCTGCAAACGGATCAGTATGCGCTGAGCGACGACGGCACGGCGGTCTTTATCGCGCACATCGGTTCAAACCGCTTCCTCTATCGTGCCCGCATCGCCACGGCCCCTCCGGTGGTGCGTCTCTCCAGTGCCGTGTTCCGCACCAGCAGCTCGAAGGTCGTCGTCCGTGGGACGGTCTCCTCCCCTTCCGCCGTCTCGCGCGTGTTGGTCCGTCCGGCGGCGGCCCAGCAGTCCACGACCGCCAAGGGCACCAATTCGTCGTCGGCACGGGTGAACGTGCCCGAGGATCGCTCCAAGAGGTCTACGTGCAGGCCATCGCGACGAATGGATCGCGGTCGAAAATCGTCACCGCCAGGGTGCAACGGACGAAGTGAGGCGAAACGCTCACCGCCCGAAGTCCGGGACCTGCCATCCTTGCACTCCCTCGTCTCTCTCAAACAAACGGCTTCTTCACCACCTTCGCCGGATACGTCTTGTCGCGGATGGCGATGAGCAGTTCGGTACCGGGCCGGGACATCTCCGCCGGCAGATACGCCAGTCCGACGCCCAGGCCGAGGCCGGGGGAAAGGGATCCGCTGGTGAGCTCCGCGATCTTGCCCGATCCGTTCGCGGCGAGGACCTCGTAGCCGTGGCGCAGCGGCGGAGCCTTGTCGAGAAGGCGGATCGCGGAAAGGCGCGTGGGGATCCCCTGTTCTTTCTGCGACTGGAGAGCGTCGCGTCCGATGAACCCGCCGGGTTTGTCGAGCTTCACGAAAAAGCCGAGCCCGGCCTCGAGCGGGGTGTGGTCTTCGTCGAGATCGTTTCCATTGAGGGGATAACACTTTTCAAGACGCAGGGTGTCGCGCGCTCCGAGTCCGCAGGGTGTCGCTCCGGCGGCGACGAAACGATCCCACCAGCCGCCGATCTCCTCGACGGGGGCGAAAAATTCAAAGCCTTCCTCGCCGGTGTAGCCGGTGCCGCAAAGGGTGATATGACCGATTTCGCGGATGCGGTTGTGGGCGATGCCACCTGCTCCGGGCTCGATCGCCTGCCAGAGGGCGATGGCCTTGGGTCCTTGCACGGCGAAGGCCCCGAGTTCCGCACTGCGGTCGCGGAAGGTCACGCCCTCCCCGGGATGGGCGAGCATCCATTCGCGGTCCTGCTCGATGCGGGCGGCGTTGACGACGAGAAAATATCGCTCCTCGACGGGACGGTAGAGAATGAGATCGTCGATGACGCCGCCCTTTTCATTCAGGAGCAGGGTGTATTGCCCCTCCCCGATGGCGAGGGCGGAGACGTCGTTGGTGAGGAGTCCGTTGAGCCACGCCATTGCTCCGGGTCCCTCGACTTCGAATTCGCCCATGTGCGAGATGTCGAAGATCCCCGACGCGTTTCTCACGGCCTGGTGTTCGGCGACGATGCCCTGGTATTGGATGGGCATTTCCCAACCGGCGAAGGGCACGATGCGGGCGCCGAGGGCGAGGTGGCGGTCGTGAAGGGGCGAGCGGTGCATGACGGGAGTGTCGCGAAGGCGGACGTGAAGTCAACGCGCGCCTCCGTCAGCGGATCAAAAGAGGCGCGAATCGCCGCCGATAGCGTTTGAAATCGCCGCGATCCCCCGCACCTTCCACGCGATGATTCACGAAAAGGGCAACCGCCTCCTCGACCAACTCGAACGCCGCTTCGGGCGCCTCGCCCTGCCCCGCATCCTGCGATGGATCGCGGGCTTCCAGGTCCTGACCTGGGCACTCTCGCTGCTCTCTCCGGAATTCCTCGGCTGGATCGACTACAACCGCGGGGCCATTCTCGACGGACAGGTCTGGAGGCTCTTCACCTGGGCCGTCTACCCGGCGTCGGACTTCGTCCTCTTCGTCATCATCGCGGCGATGTTCATGTTTTTCATCAACGACAGCCTCGAGGCCGAGTGGGACAGCTTCCGGCTGAACGTGTATGTCTTCGCGTCCATCCTCGTCCTCTCCCTCGCGGGGCTCGCCCCGATCGCGATGGTCCCGGGATACTTCCTCAACACGGTCTTTTATTCGGCCATTTTCCTCGCCTTCGCCTCGCTCTTTCCGAACCAGGTCATCCACCTCTTCGGGATCATCCCGATCAAGGCGAAATGGCTGGGCTGGGCGAACTTCGCCTTTCTCGTCGCGATGATCCTCACCGCGCCGAATCCGTTCCTGACCGGCGGACTGGTCCTCATCGGGCTCCTCCCCTTTCTCCTCACCTTCGCCCCCGGTTTTGTCGATGCCTACCGGCGCGAGAGCACCGCCAAGGTCCGCCGCCACAAGTTCGAGCGCGAGACCGCGGCCGGCGACACCTTCCACGAATGCGCGACCTGCGGGGCCACGGAAAAGACCCATCCCGAGCGTGAATTCCGCGTCTCGGCCGACGGCAACGAATACTGCGACTCCTGCCGGAAACCGCTCTGAGCGAAGGCCGCGCCGCGATCACCGGGAATCACATGTCGACGTACTGGGCCTGATAGACCTCGGGCCGGCGGTCGAGATAGATCTTGCGGATCCCGAAGCCGATCGCGGCGAGCAGGGCGATCCCGCCGAAGAGATAGATGTAGGTCCAGTCCATCGGCAGCTCCGTCTTCACCACGATGGGCTGCGAGGGCGGAGAGCTGCGGCCATCCGGCGTCGTCAGGAGGACGCGCACCTCATACTGGGTCACGGGACTCAAGCGATCGAGCCTGGCCTTCACGAGGCGGTCGATCTTCTCGATGTCTTTTACGGGAAAGGGTGCCCACACGCTCTCGGCCGCTCCGGTCTCGCGGTTCACGTAGAGGCCGCGCATCTCCACCTCGTAGGTGGCCGGTCCCGTATCCCGCGGCGCGGTCCAGGCCAGGGTGATGGAATCGCTCCCGGCCTTCAACACGGTGAGATCCTCGGGGCGGCGCAGGGCCGCATCGACCTCGCGAGGCACGATCTCGCGGGTCGCGAATCCGAGCGGACTTTCCTGGATCAGGGGATTGCGGGGATCCGGGATCACGGGCCAATCGTCCCCGTCCGCGGCCGGGGGCGGAGCCGGGGCTCCATTCCCCACCGTCGCGACGCCGGTCGGATCCGGCGAGGCCGCGAAACTGCCGGTAGCATCCGGCACCGCGACCGGATCCGGAGCCTTCGCACCCCCGAGACGGATGCCCTTCCCCGGGAGATTCGGCAGGCCGGGTGCCGCGGCCGGAGGAGCCCCCGTCGGAGCGACGACGTTGCCGAGGAGCCGCACGGGCACCGCCGCACCGTCGCCGTAGACATTCATCGTCACATCGACGAGACCACGGCTCGAGGAAGTCGGAAAAAGGCCGATCGAGAGATTCATCGACGAGAGCGCGCCCAACTGCGGCCCCGGATTCGTGAGGAGACGGAAGGGTTCGGGCACGTGGAACTCGAGCGGCACCGAGACGCCGCCGGGGTTCGTGATCGTGATCCCCCGCTCCATCGAGCGGCCCGCCTCGACCTTGCCGAAGTTGATGACCTCCGCCGTGATCGAATTCGGCACGCTCACGACGATCCGGCCCGGCACGACCGGGGCGATGACACGCGCCGACTTGGCGTAGCCGTTCTTCAGGAAAAACTCGACCGTGCCATCGAAAGGCGCCGTGTCGGTGCCACCGAGCTTCACGCTCACCTTCGTCACCGCCCCCGGCGCCAGCAGGTAGCCGTCGAGCAGGCTCGCCTGGAGGCGCGTCGCCGCCCTCGCCTCCACCGCGAGCGGCTTCGGCCCGTTGTTCCGCAGGTGGATCTCGCCGTGGCGCTCGCCCGTCTTCTCATCGAGGGTCAGCTCGAGGGATTCCGTCTCGAGCGTGAAAGGATCTCCGCCCTTTCCGACCAGCTTTGTCGTGCCTTCCTTGCTGCGGCTGAAACTCAGGAAATAACTCGTCTCCCCCATCAGTTCGGGGCGGAAAGCCACTTTCAAGACCCGGGCGCCACGCGGGCCGAGGCTCACCTTGCCATCGACCGGCTCCACGAGGTGCCAGGGCGGCGCGAGGAAGACCTGGCGCTCCATCGGCGCCCCGCCGAGATTCCGCACCGTGATCTCGCGGATCTCCTCATTCCCGATCATCACCTCTCCGAAATCGACCATCGCAGGCACCTGGATCTCCGTTTTCAGATCGACCAGCGAGATGTCGTAGCGCATCTCCGAGGAATAGCGCCCGCCCCGGTAGCGCACCGCGAAGGAAAAGGCGTCCTCCGTCGCACTCGAGGCGGGGTCGGCCCAGTAGGTGACGATGGCCTTGTTCCGCTCGTTCGGCTTGCTCACCATCGAGACGATCTTCCCCGCCGAGGGAAAGGCGCGGATGAGGAACTCGACCGTCGCCCCCGGCGTTTTCGACTCCGCACGGATCTCGAATGTCACCTCGTGTCCCTTCAGCGCCTCGACCCGCCCCGTCACCGGCGTCGGCACACCGATCTCGTCCTCCGTCTGGGCGCGCGGGGCCTCGGTCTTGCGATTGAAAAGCCCGCCGCCATCGAAAAGCTGCGCTTCGGCCGATGCGGTCGCGAGACCCGCGGCCAGGCATGCCGTCCGCAGGATCGCGGCGGACCGGGAGACGCTCTGGAGGGACCACTTCATCTGCAAGGCATTCTGCCAGATCTTTCCCGTCTGAAGAAGAAAAATGATGGCGAGCGCCACTCTACACCCATTCCCGCGATTTTCCCGACAATTCACGAAGGATCGATCCCCCGCAGGCGCCGGCGCAGGAGATCCAGCACGAGACGGGTGACGCGTTGCTTGAAGCTGATGCGATCGACGGGATAAAAGTACCGCTTCGCGAAAGTCTCGCGCCCCCGCGAGGCGACCGCGACATGGACCGTGCCGACCGGCTTTTCCTCCGAGCCTCCCGACGGACCCGCGATGCCGCTGACCGCGATGGCATGGTCGGCCCCGCTCCGCCGCAGGCAGCCCTCCGCCATGGCGCGCACCACCTCGTCGCTGACCGCGCCATGCGCCGCCAGCATCTCCCCGGGGACGCCGAGCAGGTCGCTCTTCGCCTCGTTCGCGTAGGTGACATATCCCCGGTGGAAAACCGCGCTCGATCCCGGCACATCGGTGATCGTGCTGGCGATGAGGCCGCCCGTGCAGCTCTCCGCCGTGGCGACCGTCTCCCCTCTTTCCTTCAACAATTCCACGATCACCTCCTCGATCGGCGTCTCGCTCTCGACCACGATCTCCTTGAAAAACTCCCGACGCACGATCGCCGAGGCGGCCTCGATCGACGGCCCCGCTCCGATGAGTCGCAGATCCACCTCGCCGAGGCGCGCACAGTAGCCGATCTCGAGGTCCGGCAGATCCGCCAGGAGCGGCTCCAGCACCGTCGCCAGACCGGACTCCCCCACCCCGTAGATGCGGAAATTCCGCCACTCCGGCAAGGCCGCGTCCTCGCCCATGAGCCGCGCCAGGGTCGGAAAGACGAGGTCGGCGCACATCGGCTTCAACTCCCGCGGCGGTCCCGGCAGCAAAAAGAGATGGGGCGATCCCATCGTATCATCGGCGGGCAGATACAAGCCGGGCGCCGTGCCATGGGGATTCTCCAGCACCACCGCGCCCTCCGGCACCATCGCCTGTCGATCGTTCAGCGCGTTCTGCCGCAATTTCCGGACGCGGAACATCTCCCGGATCGTCGCGAGGATCCCCTCGTCGAGATGCAAGGGGCGGCCCAGCATTTCCGCCACCACCTCGCGCGTGATGTCGTCGCTCGTCGGCCCGAGGCCTCCGGTCACGAGGATCGCGTCGCATCGGGAAAAGGCCTCGGCCAGGACCGTGCGGATCTCCTCGCCGTCCGGGATCGTCGTCTGGCGCTGCACCCTCAGGCCGAGTTTGAAAAGCTCCTGACCAAAATACGCGGCGTGCGTGTTGACCACCTTGCCCAGCAGCAGCTCGCTCCCGGTATTGACGACTTCCAGACGCATGGGCCAGATCGGTTGCGGCGCGAAAAGGCACCCGGCTCAGACGGAAGGCGCGGCCGGCGGCGTGGAGAGGAAATCGAGGGGCACCCGCGGAGCGTCCGACCAGAGATCTTCCAACCGGTAGAGATCGCGCATCTCCTCGTGGAAAATGTGGACCACGACATCCACGTAGTCGATCACCACCCAGAGGCTCGTGGCATCGCCCTCCGTCGAGCGGGGTTTTTCGCCGAGGGCTTCCTCCGTCTTGTGGCGCACGTCGCGGGCCACCGCCTTCAGGTGCGGCACCGAAGTCGCCGTGCAGATCACGAAGTAGTCCGCGAGATTCGAAATCCCGCGCAGGTCGAGCACGACGATCTCCTCGGCGTGGATCTCGTCGGCTTCCTTGGCGCAGGTCTTGGCAATGGTGAGAGGATCGGTCACAGGCGTGACAGCCACACAGGGGGCTGGATCTCAAGGTGGCGGACTTTCGGCAGATCGCAAACGGCAAATCGATCCTTCCTTGGCGACGTGATGCGGATCGACGGACACTACCGGCCCATCCGGTTCCACCCTTTGGTGCGAAATGGAAGAATTTTCGGTCCCTCCAAAAATCCCCTTGCCTTCCGATCCGGAAATCTGCTACACCGCCCTCGTCCGGATCCGCCATGAAGCTCGCCCCCCCGCGATTTTGGTTTCTCCCCACCGTGGCCGCGGTGGCCTTGTTTCTTGGACTGAGCGTCTTCCACGCCGAGGAGGATCCGAATGACCCCTTCGTCCACGACCGCACCGAGAGCGTGCTCCATCTCTCGCTCAGCGCCCCGGATGGCACCTCCCTCATCATGGGCGGGTCGGCCGTGCCCGTTGGCGTGCTCCTCGAACGCTATTCCTGGCAGATCTGGCGGCAGCCCTCCACCGGGATCGAGGAATACCGCGAACCGCAGACCACTCCGGAGGCCGGTGCCACCGTCACCCTGACACGCTCACCCGAAATGGGCACTCTCCCGGACGCCACCCTTTCCACCGACAGCGAAGGACGCGCCTGGACGACGTTCTCACCCGACGGAGGTGCCGGGGGCGTCTCCATCGAAGCCGCCGCGGGCGACAGCACCGCCACCCTCTTTTTCGACATCGCTTTCCCGGATCCCTACGGCTCCGGCGGCACGGAGGAATCGTGGAGCTATTCCCACACCGAGGCCACCCTCGTCGCGGAGATCACCTCTCCCTTGCCGACCTACGACCTTGCCGCCGGGGAAAGCCGCGATCTCGCCCTTTTGGTCCGTTAGGAGACCTGGGATGTCGAGATCGGCAATTTCGGCAACAGCCGCACCGAAAACCATACCAGCGCCCCCGCCGAAGGCGCCGGGGTGACCTGGACGATCGAGTCGGGCGACGGATCGGTCTCGGGTTACGCAGTGCAGAAGGATCGGAGAACGTAGCCATCTTTGCCAGCATCGCCGAGACGGCGAAGCTGCGCGGCTGCGAGACTCTGGAAATCTTCGAAGCGCTGCTCACCGGGCCTCCTGAGACGGCCCACGAGATCCTCTTTCCAACGGCGGCAAGGGCAGGGGGATATCGGCGAAACTGTTACCCATTTTTCCTGGGCCCATTTCTCCTGCGCCCATTTCTCACGATCCGAAATCTTGGGCGCGAGCGGTCTTGTTGGCTCCCTCGCGTGGAGGCTTCTAGCCCACGGGCCAGGCCACAGCCACGAAGAAGGCGAGCACGGAAGCGATCACACAAAATAGGTAGAAGAGTCCGAAGTCGTCCATGATCTCTCGCTTCGGCGCCACGGTTGCCTTGGCTCCCTCGCCCTCTCCAGCGTAGAGGACTGCCTTCGAGCCACCTCCGTCGGCTTGGGTCAGGACGCGGTAGCCGACGATCCACTCGGACCCCATGTGGCCGATCATCGTCGCCACGAGGACGAGCCGCTGGGGCGGGGCGAGCGAGGCCAGTTGGTTGAGCAAGGGGTGGCGCAGCTCCCAGACGACCACGCCCAGCACGGAGGCCCCGATGGCGAAGGCGATCGCCACGCCGAGGCCCATGTCCTCGCGCCCGCCGCAGGCGATGTAGACGATGGGAATCGCGAGAAAGATCGTGACGGTCAGGGCCACCAGCGGGGCGTAGACCAATTGCCACGCGGCGAAGCCGAGCGAGCCGCCGACTCCGAGGACGATGCCGATGTTGAGGAGCAGCCCCGCGAGGGTGCCGGACGCCCCGAGGCTTCGACGGGGGAAGCAAACGGTCTGGACCAAGAAATAGACGACGCACCAGAGCAGCACTCCATACATTCCAAGTGCCACCACCCAGCCCGCAAGGGGCTCCGCGGAGCTGAGGCGAAGGTGGAAGACCGCGCCCGGCAACGCGAGG
>JALRFZ010000261.1 GCA_023253615.1 Verrucomicrobiales bacterium
CGGGACCCGGCCGCGACGGAAAAAGCGATTCCGCCGGGCGTATGACGGCGTCCCGCGCTTGACCTCACCGGCCATCCGGGTGTTCACTGAAGCCGATTTTGAAAGCCTTCTCCGAATCCTACCGTTGTCTCGCGCGCGACCTGTTCGGGCTCTCGGGTTTGTGGCTCGGTGAGGATCATCTCGTCTACGTGAAGGGGTCGGGTTTTCTGGTGCCTTTCAGCGAGGAATACAAGCGCTTCCGCTTCTCCGAGATCCAGGCGGTGAACGTGGCGAAGACCTCGCGCACGGGTTGGTCGCTGCTTTATCTTTCCGGTTTGCTGCTTTCGAGCCTCGTTGTCACGCTCGTGCTGGTGCTGGCGGAGTCGATGGCGCCGGCGACGGTGATGGGGCTTTCGCTCGCCTTCGCCCTCGGGCTCGCTTCGCTCGCCCTGCTGGTGCGGCACCTGATCCTGGGGCCGACCTGTCTCTGCGATGTGCAGACGCGCCTCTCGCGCGAGCGGATCCGTCCGCTGAACCGCTATCACCGCACCCTCGAGACGGTGCGCCGGATCGAGGGGCTCGTCCGGGAGAGCCAGGCGGGGATCCCGGTGTGGGAAAGCACGGGGGGCGGAGCCGCCACGATCACGACGGGGAGTCGGGGGGCCGATTTCTACCAGGTGCCCTTCATCGTGCCCGTGGTCTACGGGATCTTCCTGGTTCTCGGATTCGCCGGACTCGCCTCGCTCCATCTCGAGAGCACCGGCGTGACCGCCTTCGTCCTTCTCCTGATCCTCGCGGGCAGCCTCGCCCTGACCCTCGCTCTCATCGCGGTGGTGAGGAAGCCGACCCCCGATTCGCTGCGGGCCGTGCTCTGGCTGCTCCTGGGGATGCACTTTCTCGTCATCGGGATCGGCATGGTTTATTTCATCGTCGTCGCCACGGGGGAACCCGCCTATACCGTGGGGGTGACGGGACCCCTCGAAGCCTTCACCGTCATCGCGATGGAAGGCGGGGTGTGGCTCTACGGCGTCTTTGTCCTCCTGCTCGCGGGCATGATCGGTGCCTCGGCGACCGGTCTGATCCTGAACACGGGATGGCGGCGGAAGATCCGGCTCGCCGCGGCGCTGGCCTCCGGGGCGGGGAAAGACACCCGCCACACCGACGCCACCGACGCCACCGTCGCGACGGAGAAAGGGGTGGCGGCGGCGCCCCCGCTTCCCGCCCCGCCGCCGACGCGGGAGGATTCCGACACGCCATGAGCAGCCCCCTCGCCAAATCGCAATGCACGATCCATCCCGAGCGGGCGGCGACGGCGCGGTGTCCCTCCTGCCGCCGCTTTTTCTGCGGGGAATGTGTCACCGAGCATGATGGCCGGCTCGTCTGCTCCGCCTGCCTCGCGGCGGGGAGCGAGGCGCGGCGGACCCCGGCACGGAAGGCGTCCGTCTTCCATCCGGCCGCGTGGATCCAGTGGGGCTTGGCGCTCGGGATCGTCTGGGTGCTTTTCTATTTCTTCGCGCGGTTTCTCGGAGACATCCCCGACGCGTTCCACGACGGAACGATCTGGGAGTAAAACGCCGGCATGAGCAAGGTGAACCGCAGGATCAGGAAGAAACGGAGCGAGGTCGCCGCGATGCAGATCCTCGAGGAGGCCTTCCATCTCATCCGCACGACGGAGGCGGGTGCCTTCTGGCGCTATTATCTCGGGGCGGTGCCCTGGGCGGTGGGGCTGCTTTATTTCATCGCGGACATGGGCCGCAGCAGCCATGCCGGGCGCGACGCCGCCCTCGCCGCGCTGATCCTGACAGGCCTCTATTTCTGGATGCGGATCTGCCAGGCCCGCTTCTGCGCCGCGCTCTGGGCGCGTCTCGATCCCGGGGGGAATCCGCGGCTCACCCGCGGCGAGCGCTTCCGCGCGCTCGGTGCCCTCGCTCTCTGCCAGTCCCTGCAGGTCCCGCTGCTCGTGATCGGCCTCTTCTTCGCGATCCCTCTCGGCTGGATCCTCGCGACCCAGCAGAATCTCGCGGTGCTCGCGCTGACGAGCCGTCCCGCGCGCCGTCCTTTGCGCGATCTCCTGGGCGAGTCGATCCGCCTCTCGCACGACCAGTGGGCGCAAAACCACGGGATCCTCATCGTCTTCTGTTTCGTCTCCCTCTTCACCCTCGTCAATCTCGTCGCGAGCTGTCTGCTGGTGCCGAGCCTGCTGAAATCGTTCTTCGGGGTGGAGACGATCTTCACCCTCAGCCCGGAGGCGGCGATGTCGAACACGACCTTCCTCACCGGGGTGGTGCTGCTGATGCAACTGGCGATCTGCCCGCTGATGAACGCGGCCTACGTGCTGCGCTGTTTTTACGCAAAGTCGCGGACGACGGGAGCGGATCTGCTCGGCCGCCTCGCGGAGGCGCGGGCGCGGCGTCGCGAGGAGGAACGCCGCGAGGGGCTGCGGTCCGCGCCCGGCGTCCGGACGGCGATGATCCTGCTGGCCTGCGGGGTCGGGATGACCCTGGCATCGCCGGCGTCGCGCGCTGCGGTGGGGCAGGAGGGCGTCCCGGCGGCGGGCATGGCACCGGGAGGGGAGGATGAGGCGGCCCGGTTGCAGCGCGAGATCACCGAAACCCTCGAACAGAAGAAGTATCAATGGCAGCTCTCGCGGCGTGCTCTCGAAGGCGGCACCGCCGCGGAGGAGACCTGGCTCGGGCAACGGCTCAACGAGATCGCCGCGAGCGTGCGGCGGACGCTGGAGCGGTTCGAGAAATGGATCGAGGACGCGATGAAGCGTTTCTTCGAGCGGAACGGCGGCGCGCCCGCGGGCAATGCCGGGGACTCGAAGCGCTTCCAGGGGCTGAGCTCGACGGTGTCGGTGGCGCTCGTCGTCCTCATCCTCGGCCTGCTCGTCTGGCTGGCGGTCTCGATCTACGTGCGGCAGCGAGGGCTGGTGAAGGAAGTGGTGGACGTCGAGGACGGATCCTCCGTGATCGATCTGGCGAGCGAGGACATCGTGGCGACGCAGTTGCACGAGGAGGAATGGCTGAAGCTGGCCCGCGAACAGATCGGGAAAGGGGAGGAGCGGCTCGCGATCCGCGCGCTTTTTCTCGCCACCCTCGCCCACCTCGGCGAGCGGGGGCTGCTGAAGATCGCGCGCTTCAAGTCGAACCGCGATTACCGGGGCGAACTCGCCCTGCGTGCCCGGAGCCTCGTCGAGCTGCGCGGCGCCTTCGATGAGAACATGGCCCTCTTCGAGCGCTCTTGGTATGGCATGCACCGGCTCGGGGAAGGGGCGCTGGATTTTTATCTGAAAAACCACGGGCTCATCGCCGCGGAGTCCGCCCGGGCCGCAACTCCCTCCGCCGCCGTGGCGGCCGCCCGCTGACGAACCATGTGGACGCGTGCGACAGCCACCAGGTTGGGTCTCGTGCTGCTCGGGGTCGTCCTCGTCGTGGGATTCCACGGGGTGCTGGAGAAACGATTCGCCGCGGGCGACGTCTATCCCTATTACGCGAGTTTCCGCAGCGATCCCCTGGGCACCAGCGTCTTCTACGAATCCCTCGAAGAGCTCGGCACCTTCGAGGTCTCGCGGAACCTGACGAATCTCAACACGGTGGAGGGGCTCGACGCGGATACCGCCATCCTCCTGCTCGGGTATCCGCGCGACGGCTTCGAGGATCTCCGGGCACCCGCGGATTCGCCGGTGATCCGGGCGGTCGAGGAAGGGGCGCGGCTCGTCATCACGATGAATCCGGAGCTCGTGCCCGAGGCCTTCCGCCCCGGTGTCTCCGAGATCGAGGAGGAATGGATCGAACGCCGCCGCCGCATCCGCGAAGACCGCGCCGCGCGCCGGGCCGCGGAGATCAAGGAAGAAGCGAAACGGGCCGGGGAGGAGTCGGAAACGCCGGCGGAAGAGGAGGACGAGTCGGGAGAGTCGGAAGAGGTCGCGGAGAAACCGACGGATCAGGAAGAGGAGGAGGAATTCGAACGGCAGATGGAGGCCACGATCGGACCGCGGATCACCAAAAGGCTGGGATTTTCCATCCCTGCCTCGGAGGCGTTCGAGCGGCCCGCGGAGGGGTGGGAAACGTCGCCCGGATCCACCCTCTCCGGAGCGGTGCCAGCCGAGCTGCCCGCGTGGCGCTCGCAATACCGGCTCGAGGCGCGGGACGAGGCCTGGGTGCCGGTGGTGCGAATCGGAGAGGCGGCCGTCGTGCTCGAGCGGCGGTTTGGTAAAGGCACGATCGTGCTGGCCTCCGACACCTATTTCGCGAGCAACGAGAGTCTCCATCTCGGGGCCGAGCCCGGATTTCTCCTCTGGCTGATCGGCGACAAGCGACGGGTCGTCTTCGACGAGACGATCCACGGCACGGTCGAGGCGGGCGGGGCGATGAAGCTGATCCGCCGCTACCGGGCGCACGGCGTGTTTTTCGGTCTGCTCTGTTTCCTCGCGCTCTGGGCGTGGCGCAGTGCCGTGCCGCTCGTTCCGGGACGCGAGCCGGGCGAGGGTGGGGGCGAGGGCGGCGCGGTGATGGGTGAAGGCACCGGGACCGGCTTGATCCGTCTGCTCCGGCGCAGCGTGCCGTCGGCGGACCTCCTCCCGCAATGCGTCGAGGTGTGGTCGCGGTCGCGGACCGCGGCCGTCGATCCGGCGCTGCGCGAAAAGATCGGCGGTCTCGTCGAGCGGCACCGGCGGGATCCCCGGCAGTTCGGCCTCGCCGAGGCCTATCGCGGCATCGTCGATCTGCTCCGAAAACGTTGACAAGGCGGGCAATCTCCGCGATGAAACGGGAATGATGCCCCGATTCCTTCTTGCCGTCTCCCTCCTTGCGGTCTCCTTCGCCGGCACCGGCTGCGGGATCGTGAATCATCAGGTGGCCCGCGCCGCGAATCTCCTCCGGGTGCCCGTGCGCATGTCCGATACCGAGACGAAAGCGGAGGAGAAATCCGCGCTCATCGGGATCTCGCTGCCGTCCGCCGCCGACCGGGATTGATCCAGGGTCGCCCTTTCTTTTCCCACCGTTCCCGATCCGCGGGTCCTCCGGTATGAACCTCTGGTACTGGCTCGGCCATTCCCTCTCCAAACTCGTCGCGAAGCTCGTCTGTTCCTTCCGTGTGCAGGATGGAGAGCGCCTCCGCGATCTCCCCGACGGGCTCCTCATCGTCTCGAACCACGTCAGTTTCCTCGATCCTCCCTTCATCGGCGGTGCCTTCCGCGAGCCGCTTTATTACTTCGCGAGAAAGACCCTCTTCGATCATCCCGTGGCGAATTTCCTCTTCACCCGCGTCAACGCGATCCCCGTGAACCAGGACAAGCCCGAGCTCTCGGCGCTGAAGCTGGTCATCCAGCTGCTGAAGGACGGGCAGAAGGTGCTGATCTTCCCCGAGGGCGAACGCACCCTCGACGGCAAGCTGAAAACCGAAGGCGAGCCCGGCGTGGGCATGATCGTCTGCAAGGCGAACGTGCCCGTACTGCCGGTGCGGCTCTTCGGCCCGGAAAAGGCCCTGCCGCGTGGCGGGAAAAAACTGAAGCGCCACCCCGTGACGCTGGCGGTGGGCGAGCCCATCGCGCTCGATGATCTGGTGAACGACGAGTCGCTCTCGGGCAAGGACCGCTACCAGGCCATCGCCAACCGCATCATGGCCGCGATCGGCGCGCTGGAGCTGCGCGACAGCCGCGGCGAGTGAGGGCGGACGGAAGGCGCGGCGGACGGGAGACGGTCGCGCGCTCTTCCACGGAGATCACTCCACCGGCACGGCTCGGACGGCGGGCTTCTTCTTGAAGAGGTCGCGGAAGAAAAAGACCCGCTTCTCGGGCGAATTGAAATCCTGCGTCTCGAAGACGTCGAGATTGTTGTCTTCGTTCGTGGCGAACTCGGTCGCGGGGACGGCGACGCGGGCGCGGTCGAGGAGGTCGTTGTCGACGTAGGTCCGCTCGGCTTCATTGCGGATCACCTTCGGCTGGATGAAGATGAGGAGTTCCTCCCGGTTGATCGCGTCGGTGGTCGAGCCGAAGACCCGTCCGACGAGGGGTAGGTTCGCGAAGAGCGGCAGCCCGGACTGCGCCTTGCTGTCGTCCTCGCTGATGAGACCACCGAGGAGGACAGTGCCGCCATCCGGGACCATCACGGTGGTGCCGAGGCTCTGGGTGCCGATCGTCGGGATCTTGTCGCCGCCGATGATGGTGCTGCCGACGATGTCATCGTTCTTCTGCTGGATCTGCAGGGTGATCTCGCCGTTCGCATTGATCAGCGGGATCACCGCGATGCGCAGGACAACGTTCTCGTAATCGATGCTCGCGGTGACGGTCTGGTTGTTGTTGTTGATCCCGCCGGTGTCGAGCGAGGAGAGGGTGCTGCGCGGCACCGCGACCCGCTGCCCGGTCTCGATGACGGCCTGGCGGTTGTTCACCGTGTAGATGGTCGGACGCGAGAGCACCTTGAAGCGGTTCGTCGATTCGAGCACGGAGAGATGGGCGTCGAGGTAGCGGTTGATCTGGCCGTAGAAGGCGAGGCCGGAGTTGGCCGTGGCGAGGCTCGCGGGGTTGGTCAGGTTCGCGATGTTGAAGAGCCTGGCATCGGGAATCGAGGTGATCGTGCCGCCTCCGTTGAAGCGGCTCCCGTTGAGGAAACGCTCGCCGGTGGCGGGGCGTTCGAGCGTCCGGAGCAGGTTCGCGGCGAATTCGAAATCATCGCCGAGGGTGAGCTGCGAGATGATCGCCGAGATCTGGATCTGCACCGGACGCACGTCCATCAGATCGAGCGCTTCCTCGATGAGACGGAGATT
>JALRFZ010000269.1 GCA_023253615.1 Verrucomicrobiales bacterium
GAAGGACAAGGAGAACCGCATCCCGAAGAACATCGGGCACAGCGTGCTCCTCGAAGGGCTGAAGCCGGCCACGACCTACTACTTTGTCGTCGTCAGCGGGAAACATGTCTCCCGCGAATTCCACTTCGTCACCGCGCCGGATGATGACCGTGCCGTGAAGGCGCTCTTCGGAGGCGATTCGCGCCGCGGTCCCCAATGGCCCGAAGTGCATGAAGACCGCCGCAAGGTGAACCGCATGATCGCCGATCTCGTCGGCAAACATCCCGACATCGTCGCTTTCGTCCATGGCGGAGACTACTGCGCCAAAGCCGAGTGGACCTTCATGACCGACTGGCTCTCGGATCTCGAGCTGACAACCACACCGGAGGGGCGCATCCTCCCGATCATTCCCGCTCGTGGAAACCACGATCGTCAGATCGTCTTCGAAGAGATCTTCCACTGGCCCGGACGCGGGACCAATTACTACTACGCCACCGAACTCTCGAAAAAAGTCACGCTTGTCACCCTCAACACCGAAATGAGCCACGGAGGCGATCAACGGGATTGGCTCGAAAAGACCCTGAAACACTATCGCGAGGGTGATCGACGCTGGCTCCTCGCCTCCTACCATGTCCCGGCCTGGGGCAGCGTGAAGGAGTTCACCCAGGGAGCCTCACAGCGCCAGCATTGGGTGCCTCTCTTCGAAGACCACCAGGTCGACCTCGTCCTCGAGAGCGATCACCACAGCCTGAAGCGGACCTTGCCGATCTACCGTGAAAAACACGATCCGGAGAAAGGCATCGTCTATATCGGCGACGGAGGTCTCGGTGTGCCCCAGCGCGATCCCGATCCGACGCGGTGGTATCTCCAGGCGCCGGGCATGACCTCGAACGGGCATCACGTCCATTTGCTCTCCTTCACGGACGAAAGAATCTCAGGAGAGGCGATCGCTCTGGATGGAGCCATTCTCGACCAATTCGAGATCCTGCCCTGATCATCCCGCCGTCTGCATGATGAGCCACCAGGTCGCGAAGGGCACCGAACGATATCGGCGCGCCTCCCGCAGACCGACCTCGCGGCAGCCTTCCCGCACCGAATCGACGACTTTCCTCACTTCCCGCACACCCGCGGCATCGTCGAAGACGACGTTCAGCTCACGGGAGAGATGATAGGACCGGTGGTTCAGGTTCGCCGAACCGACGAAGGCGATCCGGTCATCGACCAGCGCGCATTTGTAGTGAAGCGGGCTCACCTCCGAGTCGTAGACCCAGACCCGCGCCCCGGCCTCGATGAGATCGCGGATCCCGTAATAGGAGGCGTAGCGGAAACGGGGGGCCCGGGCCTGGGTCGAAAGCACGAGATTGACCTCGACTCCCCGCACTGTCATGCCCCGGATCTGTTCGAGGATCTCCGCGTTCGTGAAGGTATAGGGCTCGATCAGCCAGACCGAATCCCGCGCCGCCGTGAAGAGCCCGTCGAACATCCGCGCCGTCGGGGATTCGCGGCCGCGCACGTTTTCCTGATTGTAGAAACGGTATGGCATCCCGCCGCGCCCACCGCCAACACCGGAGGACCGCGGGAGGCGGAACGGCTCCGCGGCCACGCTTTCCTCCCAGGTCCTCGCGAAGGATTCCGTCAGGTATTGGGCCGCCGCAGGCGACTCGAGCCGCACCATCAGATCGCGGTTCCCCCCCTTTTCGGCCGCGACGAGGCTCGAATCGCTCAAATTCGCTCCGCCGAGAAACACCGTCCGCCCATCGACGATCCAATACTTCCGATGATCCCGCTCGAGAATGTGGCTCGGGATGAACAGCCTCCAACCCCGCACCGGATTGAACTCCGCCGTCGCGACACCGCGCGACTCCAGGTATTCGAACGCCTCCGGTTCCTTCACGAAACGGGAGGATCCGTCACCGATGACGCGGACCTCGATCCCCTCCCCGGCCCTTCGCGCGAGTTCATCGAGGATCTCGCGCGACTCCGGGCCATCGTTCAGCAGGAACGTTCCGACCAGGATTGAATGCCGGGCCTCCCTCGCGAGTCGGAGCATCTCGGCCCGGATCGCCACTCCGCTATCGATGAACCCGACGGCGGACACCGGCAGGGCGACTCCGCCGGCGAAGTCCCCGGTCCCGACCGGATGACCGGCCGGGGGCTCGGTCTCACGGGGGGAGATACACGCCCCCAGACACAAGGGGGCGATCACCCAAAACCAAATCCGAACCCCTGCCATTCCCCAAGATACGTCAAACGATCCCATGTCCAGAGTGAAAGCGGACGCTATCCGCCCTCGGGCGGCGGGCCGCAAGCGAAACCGGCCCGTCCGCCGCCGGGGCGGGACGGACCGATGTCCGGCAGACTCAGGATTCGGACTTCTCCGACTGCACCATCGCAGCCTCCGCACGGCGACGGCGGATGCGGCGGGTGAAGAACCCGGCGAGGGCCAGCCCGAGCAGCCCCAAGGTGCCCGGCTCGGGCACGGCGGTCAGGGTGATGGCATTGGCCCCGTAGCTGATCTGGTAACCCGAGATGATGGCTCCGTCGGCGAAGTTGCTGAAGGTGCCGGTGCGCGAGGCGTAGGTGGCGATCGTGTAGGTGTTGTATTCGGTGAACGCGCCACTCGTCAGGAGGTTGAGTGTCGTGTTGGCACCGATGGTGAAGGCCCCGGCATTGCTGATCAGATCGGACAATCCGTTGGTATCCTGAACGAGATCAACGAACCAGGTGCTGTCGTCCTCGAAGGTCACGTTCTTGCCGTTGAAGTCCAGGGTGCCTACGTCAAAGGCATCCGGATTGCTACCGGTGGAGATCGAACCGAAGACGGAGGTGTTGCCACCAACGGTTCCTTCACCCCCGAGGATTGCGCTCGCGCCAATCGTGACATCGCCCGTCGCCGCGGAGTTGTCCCCGTTCATGACCAGGATGCCGTTCGAGGCCGTCGTCGTCCCGGTGTAAACGTTGTTGCCGTTCAGTGTGAGGATCCCCTCACCGTCCTTCGTCAGGCTACCCGTGCCCAGGGCGATGGCATCGGCCACGGTGATGTCGCCTTCGCCGGCGAAGGTCACATTCACGTTCGTACCGGAGATGGCGTCACCCGTGGCCGCATCAATGAGCAGAAGATCTCCCGCCGTATCCGATTGGATCCGGCTGTCCGAGGCCAAGGTGATGTTTCCGGCGAAGGTGTTGTTCCCGGAGCTGCTGCGAAGCGCTCCGTTGCCACCGGCTCCATTGCCATTCAGGGTGAGGCTCTCGCCGGTCACCGTCACATCGCCCGCCAACTCCAGGGTGCCTCCCGAGGAGACCGTGGTGCCCGCCGCGGTGGTGCCGAGAGCCGTGTCAGCGGTGACGCGGAGCGTCCCGGCCGATACGATGGTGGCGCCGGAGTAGGTGTTGGAGCCGTTGAGAATGGTCGTTCCACTTCCGATCTGACGAACTTCACCCGTTCCACTGATCACCGCGTTGAAATCGGTACCCTGCGTGAGGGTGTCGCTGCGGTTGAAGGCGAGGGTGGCGTTGTTCACAAGGGCGCCCGCGGTGTTCAACGAGCCCGTCGTGCCGCCGTCTCCCAGCTGGAGGGTGCCGGTCGAGATCGTGGTCGAACCGCTGTAAGAATTGGCACCGGAAAGGACCAGGGTGCCGGCCCCCTCTTTCGTCAGGCTGGAATCGCCGGTCACCGGGGCACTGACAGTCAGGGCGTTCGTGCTGTCCACCGTCCAGGTCTGATCCTTCGCGAGGACGACGCCACCGCTGCCGCTGATCGTGTTGGCCGCGGAGCCGGTCGTCTGGTTCACCCCTTCATAGACCGTGAGCGTGTTGCTGCCGGTATTGACCGTGACGCCCGAGGCGGCATTCGAGCCCGAGCCGAAGTTGAGACTGCGGACGGCGAAGTCTCCACCCAGCGTGGTGCTGAGATTGGAGGCGCCATTGGCCGTGAAGAAAACATCATCGGTGAAGGCCGGG
>JALRFZ010000376.1 GCA_023253615.1 Verrucomicrobiales bacterium
CGCCAACAGTCCACAACCAAGCAGGGAAAAAGGAATCGCTTTCATGGGGAAGGGCGGGGGATGGTATGAATTATATAATTACTATAATCAAAGGAGAGGTAAAGAGGTTTTTGCGGGGGGGCTCAGCCGCCCTTCGCCCGATCCGGGGTTACGCCTTTCACGGCCGCCTCGCCTTGTTTTTTCAGGATTTCGAGGCTTTCCCGGAGGATTTTGAGTTCGCCCTGCAGCTCCAGCACCTCGCGTCGCAGATCGCCGACTTCGGTGGCCTGGGGTTTTTCCCCGTTCAATTGGCGGATCGCGTCCGCGGCGGCCAAGGTCTCGGCACGTCCGGGATCCCGCGAGTCGGCGAAGGTCCGCAGGGCTCCGATCGAGCGGAGGTCGCCCAGTGTTCCGAGCGCTCCGATCGAGGCGCGGCGGAGGCCTTCCTTGGGATGATCGAGAAAACCGAGAAGGAAGCGCCGCGTCTCTTCGCGCGTGGCTTCGTCGGCCTTTTTCGAGACCACGGCGAGCACGTCGAGAGCGCGGCCGTAATCGCCCGTCGGATAATCCGCGGCTTTCGCGGCGAGATGCTCGCGGAGTGGTCCCGCCAGCGAGGGATCGGGCGAGAGACGCAGGGCCTGGATCGCCGCGGAGGCCACGCGGTTCCGGAAGCTCTCGCGATCGAGCGCGGCGAGGAGGAGGGGCCGGACTTCGTCGTTCGGATATTTCCCGAGCGCCGCGAGGGCGTCGGCGAGGATGTCGGGATTCTTCTCCTTCGTCACCTGCTCGTGGAGGGTGGCGTAGGCGCTCTCGGAGTAAAATCCCGTCAAACCTGCGACGACCTCGTCGCGGACGCGGGCGTCTTCCTGATCGAGCGACGTGGCGAGCACCTCGAAAGCCTCGCGTGTCCGGGTTTTGGCCAGGGCTCGTGCCGCTTCGATGCGGACGCCGTGGAAGGGATCTCCCACGAGCGTTTTGCCGAGCCGGTCGAGACTATCCTGATCCTTGCGTCCGCCCAGCGCGGTGGCGGCGAGGAGGCGTCCGATCGCATCGTCGGGGTTTTCGAGCTGGGCGTGGAGGAGGGGATTGGCGGGCGTGAAATCGATCCCGGCGAGCACGGTCAGATCCGGATCGATGCGCACGATCTTTGCTTTCTCCGGCAGGGAAAAATAGAAGTCCTCCGTCGTCTCGTGGATGCGCAGGGTGAAGTCGTGCCGCCCTCCGTCTTCATCGATGAAACGTACCGGCAGGGGAAAATCGAAGAGCAGCACCGCCTCGCTCACCTTCTGGGTCTGGCGCACCGTCAGCTTCGCCTGGCCGCGGATTTCGTCCCAGGCGTAGTCGACCTTCAACTGCGGCTCGCCTCCGTGGAAGACCCATTGGTCGAAAAACTCGTCCCACGACCGTCCCGACACTTCCTCGAAAACGGTGGCGAGATCGTGCGTCGTCGCGACGGTGTTGCGGTGACGGTCGAGATAGGTCGTGATCGTGGTGCGGAACAGGTCCGCGCCCAGTTGCGAGCGCAGCATGTGCAGCACCCACGAGCCCTTGGGGTATGCGCGGTAGTCGAACTGCTCCATCGGATCGCCGTAGCCGCGCCAGACGATGGGCTTTTCATCGGGATTCGCGACGATCTGGCGCAGGTCGCCGAGGAGCTGGTAGCGCATCTCGTCTCCGCCGGATTTCTCCGCATCGTAGAGGTGCGTGTAGTAGGTGGCGAATCCCTCGTTCAGCCACAGGTGCGACCAATCCTTGCAGGTGACGAGATTGCCGAACCACTGGTGCGCGATCTCGTGGGCATCGAGGCGGTGGGTGGTGCGGAGGTTTTCGGATTCGGAGGAAAAAAGCGTGCCGGTGGTGAGGGTCGTCACGCTGGTGTTTTCCATGCCTCCGGCGATGAAATCGGCGACGCAGACGCTGTAATATTTCGCCCAGGGATATTTCACCCCGGTCTCCTTCTCGAAAAAGGCGAGGATCGCGGCGGTGTCGCGGAAGGAGTTTTCCGCCACCGCGAACTCGGAGGGAGGCGTGAGAAAGGCGAGGGGCAGGTCGCCGTGCTTCGCCTCGAGCTTTTTGAAATGTCCGCCGACCACGGAGATGAGGTAGTTCACGTGTTCCTCCTCCTGCTTCCAATGAAAGAGGGTCTTGTCTCCGGCCTGACTCTCTTCGACGAGGCGGCCGTTGGAGAGGACGGTCATGCCCCGCGGGACGCGGCAGATGACTTCGCTGGTAAAACGTTCGTTCGGATAATCGTAGCCGGGGAACCAATGGCGGTGGCGCTCGGGCTCGCCCTGGGTCCAGAAATGGTCGTCGCCCTCCGGATATCCCATCGCCCCGGTGCGGTAGAACCAACCGTCCTCCGGTTCGGCGGTGTAGGTGACGGTCACGGTCGTCTCGGTGCCGGGCGCGACGGGTTGGGTGAATGTCAGGGTGATCGCGGTTTTGCCGGCGTCCCAGTCTTTCAACTCCGCCGATGATGCCACCTCGCTCACGGCGAGATCGACCGCGTCGAGATGGAGTTGGGTCAGCGGCTTCGCGATCGGGGCGAAGGTGAGGGTGGCTTTGCCTGCGAGGGATCGATGGTCGAAATCGGGGTCGAGCTCGAGGCGCACGTGTTTCACGTCGATCTCGCGGTCGCGCGCATACTTGCGTCCGTTCCCCGCATGGGCGGCCTCGGGATCGACGGGAAAAGATCGCAGGAGGTGCCCTTTGCACGCACAGACCTCCCAGCCTCCGTGGGCATGCCATTCGGCACGGAGAGGGAAGGGGAGGAGGCAGAGAAGAATCAGGAACCGGGACATGGGCGCGAGGGTAGCGGAAAGCCGCGGAACCGGGGAGACAATTCTGCGGCGTTCGCGCGGAAAATCATGGCGGCGCGGCGGGGGCCGGGCAATGTCTCCGCGATTGCGGCGGGCGGGCAGGTTTGCACGGAAATCAATCCTGAAGGACTCGTTTCCCGTTTCGAGATTCCGCGTTCCCCTTCGTTCCGACGGGACGGAG
>JALRFZ010000548.1 GCA_023253615.1 Verrucomicrobiales bacterium
ATCAGCCTCCGCGGGTGGGCGAGAACCGTGGCCAACCGGGAGCCGGCCCGGAGGATGCCCAGCCATCCGACGGGCCTGGGCAGCCGCCCGTGCCGCAGGTTGTCGATCAGGAGTCGTCGCAGCAGCCACCGGCCGATTCCGCCGAGCCGCCGCCGCCCGGCCCCGGCGGGCCGGGCCGCCTCGGCCTGCCGACCACGCAGGCGGGGGTGTCGCCGCCGCAGCCGGCCGGTGAACCAGAAGGCGGCGACGACCTTCCGGCCGACGCGGCGCTCGATTCCGCGATCGCCAAGCAGGAGGAGTTGCTGGCCCAGTTCGCCGAGGTGGCCGATGAACTGGCTGCCGTGATGGCACGGCTCGAGGGCAGCACGTTCGTGAAGCGATTCAAGCTCGCCTCGCGGGAGCAGGCCTCGATCGGCGGTCGGCTCGCGGCGATGGCGGCGGAAGCGTTCGTGGCTCCGGCCGTGCAGCCCGACGGCGTGCGGGCGGCGCTCGATGGCGTCGAGGCGATGAACACCCGGGAGACCGAGAAGATCTCGGCCCTGATGGACGACCTCCAGGCCTACTTCGATCGGCGGCAGCTCCCCGCCTTCCAGACGGTGCTCGAGGAGATGAAGGAACTCGACGCGCTCGGCAGCCTTCGGCAATTGTCCGAGTCGATCCCGACTTCGACGACGGTTTCGAAAACGGCGTCCACGCGCTTTTCGGCAAGCCGGGACCCGAAGAATGGGGCTCGATCGGGGCCTGGGCCTGGGCCGCGAGCCGGGTCATGGATTACCTCGAGACCGACGCGGCGATCGACCCGGGGAAAGTCGCCGTGATGGGTCACTCCCGTCTCGGCAAAACCGCTCTCTGGGCCGGAGCCCTCGACGAGCGTTTCGCCATGGTCATTTCGAACAATTCGGGCTGTGGAGGCGCCGCCCTCAGCCGCCGGCGTTTCGGCGAGCGAGTGGGGCGGATCAACACCTCGTTTCCGCATTGGTTCGCCGACACCTTCAACCAATACAACGAGAACGAGGCCGCCCTGCCCGTCGACCAGCATCAATTGATCGCTCTCATCGCTCCGCGTCTCGTCTACGTCGCCAGCGCCGTCGAGGACGAATGGGCCGATCCCCGCGGCGAGTTTCTCTCCGCCCTTCGCGCCGGACCGGTCTACGAACTGCTGGGGAAAAAGGGCCTCGGTGTCGGCGATATGCCCGGTCTGGACCAGCCCGTCGGCGACACCGTCCGCTACCACATCCGCACCGGCAAACACGACGTCACCGATTTCGACTGGGAGCAGTATTTGCGTGCAATCCAGGCCTTGTGAGACGAGAAGTCCGCGGGGGAATCCGGGATTTGCCGCCCCTGAAGCATGAGACCAGAGATCGAATCGAGAATCCGTCGGGCGCTCCACCAGCCCGTCGATGGGGCCGGACTGGGTTTGTTCCGCCTCTTGTGGGGGCTGTTGATGTGCGCCGAGGTCAATTGGCTGCACAACCAGCTCCACGACATGCATCAACCGGATGTCGTGCACTTCTATTACCAGGGCTTCTCGTGGATCCGGCATTTTCCGGAACGCTGGATGATGGAGATCGAGTGCGTCGTGATGTTGCTTTCCGCCGTGCTGATGGCCGCCGGCTTCTGGTTCCGGGCCGCCACGGTGGTGTTCACGATCACTTACGCCCACTTCTTTTTCTCACAGGCGATCACCTACAACAACCACTTCTATCTCATCATCCTGGTGGCATTCCTCCTCGCTTTCACGAAGGCGGACGAGCGATTCAGCATCGTGGCAAGGGTGCGCGCCGGGCGCGGGATGGCTCCCCGGCCGATCCCTCTCTGGAATTACCAGATCATCCGGCTTCAGGTCGTGATCGTGTATCTCTATGGAGCGATCGCCAAGATCGACCATGACTGGCTGGTGGAAATGGAGCCGGTGCGATTCTGGCTCGAGCATTCGCCGTATCCGTCCGAGTTTCTTTCCCGTCTCATCAGACAGGATTGGTTCGTTCCGCTGACCGCCTGGGGTGGGTTCTTGATCGATCTGATCTGCCCGGTTTTGCTCCTGATTCGGCGGACGAGGCCGTTTGCCATCCTGATCTTGGTCTCCTTCCATGGACTCAACAGCCAGATCTTCAACATCGGTTATTTCCCGTTGATCGGCGTACTCTTGATTTTTCCTTTTCTTCATCCCTCGCTCTGGCGTTGGCGGGAAGTTTCCTCGTCGGGAGATGAAGAAGGCAAAGGGGAGGGGGGGCTGCCGCGGAAGCTCATTCCGGCAGGGATTCCGGGGAAGATCCTCGTCGTGTTTTTTGTCTTCCAGCTGCTATTCCCGCTAAGGTGGCATTTGTGGCGGCCGGCAAATCCCCTGTGGACCGATAAAGGGCAGCGGTTCGCGTGGCGGATGATGTTGCGGGAAAAGATTGCAGATCTCCACATCTGCTTCGCGGATCCGGAGGTCCGGAAATGGCTTGAAACCAGACCCGGGGTACTGCCGGTCGTCTCGCCCTCCAGCCGATACAGTCTCGGACAGAACCCCTACCATATCTGGCAATACGTCCAGGAGATCAAAAGGGCCTTGGAGCCCTATGGCAAGGGAGATACGCCGATCCATGTTCTCGCCACCTGCTCCTTGAATGGACGGCCCTATCATCCCCTCATCGATCCCAACGTCGATCTCGCAAAGGCGGATTGTCCGTTTTTCAGGATTCCCTCCTGGATCGTTCCTTTGCCGGATGAATTGAAGGTGGACTACGACCAAATCCAACCCATCAGCCAGAAACAGGCCTTCAGCGAGCAGGCGATGCGGGCGTGGGTGGAGAAGAATCCGGGACCCGCGACGAAGTTGTTGGAGGAATACCGCCGACCGGTTGTTACGGAAACACCGTTGTCGGATCAGCGTCCGTAAAAGGGATTCTGGCTGTCCTGGACGGACCCGTCCGGCATCAGCATGTGGGCGCCGTTCCCATGAAAATCGCCCCTCTCGATGAGCCATGGTTGATTCCAGCGAAACGGCGTTGCCGCGCCGCTCTCAAAAGGCGTGGGAACATAGGTTCCGAAAAACTCCTTCTCTTCCGGATCTGATTCGCGCAACTCCAGAAACAGTTTGTCGGAGGGGCAGAGCCAGGTGTCGCGGGCCGCGCCGTAGGGTTCCAGTGCCGTCACCCAGAATTGATAGAATCCGGATTCCGACCAGACATTGTTGACGCTTTCATCGTCATTGCCCTCATCGGGGGGCAGTTGCGGCCATTCCCCCTTGTCGGTCACGTGGCCGACAAAACACGTATGGAGTGTCCGCATGTGGGAGAGGCATTTGGCCTTTTCCGCACGCTTCATGAATTTCGATGAAATCGGAACCAGAAGCGTCGTGAAGAGAATGATCAGACCAATGACAACCAGAAGCTCAAGGATCGTGAGCCCGCTTTGCCTTGACTGACTTCGCCTTCTCAATGGGGGAAATGATCCGGGAACGATCCGCGGGTGTTCCCTCTTAAACAAAAACCGTCCTTTCGGAAACAAGCGAGTTCGAAAGGACGGCCAAATGGTGCGGGAAAGGAATATCAAGTACCGCTCAACCCATTGTAAGTGACACTCTGCGTCACTTTCGAGCCGAAAACACGGAAGCGGAAAGTGACGGTACCCAGTGGGTTTCCTACATCAATGGAAGTTCCGCGACCTTTGGCCCGGAACCGGGAAATCGGAATGCCCTCGCCTCCATCTCCCGCGCTGGAGTACCTGCCCTTGAAAGAGGATTCGATCAGACCCGTTCCATTAGTAGTTGATGCCGAACCGATACAAGTGACAATCCCCAGCCCGGAGTTGGCGGACCCTTCGCAGGATCCACGATAGGCCACCCCTTCGATGAACCACGTGTGGCTAACCTGATTGACTCCCCCAAAATAGACGTTGGAGGTTAGGGGAACGACATCCACGAGAGTGAAGGCGATGTTTCCCTGATCATCGAAGAAGACCGTGGAGATGGAAGTGGAGACATCGTCCGTGAAGGAAGAGTTATTGGTCACGGCCCAGCGATACATCCCGATACCGTTCTTGATCACCTGATTCGGATTGTCACGATTGTTGACCGGAATCCCAACGGCCTCATAAACCCCGTCATCCCCCTCTTCACCGAAATAAGAATTATTGCTGAAAGGTCCGCCGATCCAGGCTTGGGCGGAAAAGGACGGCATCAGGACGAGGGCGCAGAACGCGGCGAAGATCTTTTTCATGACTGGAAGAGTGATTATAGCGATCAAAGTCGTTTTCCTTGAACGGTGCAAGCAAGAAATGAGATTTTCTATTTAAGAAATCTTAAGCATTTTTCCCGGTGCCCGGGGGGACGGTCGTCAAGGCCGCGGTGAAGCGGCTTTCCAGCTCTTCGGGATCCTCCAGCCCCACCCAGACTCGGATCAGATTCCGCGGGGCTCCACGCTCGGCGGCCCACTCCAGCTCCTGGTAATGGGCGAGCAGGGTGTAGGGGCTGACGAGGCTGAAATTCGTCCCGAGGCTGGGGCCCTTGGAAAGCTCGAGGGTGTCATAAAACGCCGCCGCCGCGGCCTCGCCGCCGTGGAGTTCGATCGAAAGAAGGCCGCCGAACCCGCCGCTCGGGCGCATCGCCGCCTCGTAGGCCTCCCGGCAGATGAGGGAGGGGTGCCAGAGCGAGGCGACTTCGGGACGGGTCTTCAGCCACTCGACCAACTCGAGGGCGTTTTCGTTGGTCGCTTCGACTCGCTCGGCAAAATGCCGGGAATTGCGCTCGAGGACGATGGCATCGGGACCGAAGAGCGGGCTGGCTCCCTCTTCCGACGGGAGGACTTCCTTCAGGGCTCCGTAAAAAGGCGAGGCGGGATTCAGGACGACCGAACCGGCCGCGACGTCTCCGACGCCGGAGAAGAGTTTCGTCAGGCTCGAGGTGGCGGCATCGGCGAAGCGGAGCGGTTCCACATTCACCGGCGTCGCGACGGTGTCGTCGATGATGAAAGGCACGCCCTCTCGGCGGAGGATCGTGGCGATCCCGGGGAGGTCGGCGGTGCGGAGGAGGGGATTGCTCGGGACCTCGGTGAAGACGGCAGCGGCGCCGCCACCCGAGGCGAAATGGGTTTCCAGTTCCGCGGTGCCGCCGGATTCCGTCACCGTCAGGTCGACGACCCCCCCTCCGAACTGCTCCTGGAGCTTGAAAGAATCGAGATAGGGGAATTCCACCTGCACCGTCGGCATCCCTGGGCGCAGGGTGGTGAGGACGCGGTGGACCGCCGAGATCGCGCCCATGCCCGACGAGAAGAGAAAGACATCTTGCGCCGAAGTCCCGCGATACAAGGTCGCGATGCGATCGCGCAGCACCCGGGTCGCCTCCTCGCCCGCCGCGATCTCTGCGGGGTCGAGCGGCGCGTCGCCCAGGGCCGCTTCGGCGAGGCGGCTGCTCGTGATCTCCCCGCTGTGCTGCCAGTATTTCCAGGCGGTGTCGTAGGCGGATTCATCGAGGAGGACGACGGTGAGGTTTCCCCATCCGTAGGATTCCAGGCGGCACGAGGCACCGGTGCGGCTCTTCACGTAGTCGGCGCAACGCCAGGCCGCGGCCAGCGAGGGGAACACGAGCGCGGACTCCGGCTTCTTCGCGTTTTTCGCGAATTCCTCCTGGGCCGCGAGAAAGAGCTCGGCGACATAGGGATGGGGAACGAAGCGGGGATAGCCGCATTCGAACGTGTCGAGCACCTCCGGATCGCCCTCCTCGTAGCCAATCACGTCGCGCCAGCGGGGGAGGCAGACGGAGACGGCGTGATCACTTTCCGGGATGGCGAGACCGAGGTCTTCGGGCCGGCAAAAGGGCTCTTCGAAAGGATCGCGTGTGGCCATGTCAGGATTTCGCGAGCGCGGTCCGCACGTCGGCGATGAGATCTTCGACCGTCTCGATCCCGACGGAGAATCGCACGAGCGAATCGGTGATGCCGACGGCCTCACGGCGCTCCTTCGGCACGCTCGCGTGGGTCATCGAGGCGGGATGGCAGCAGAGGGATTCGACTCCGCCGAGACTTTCCGCCTTCGGGAAAAGCGTCAGCCGCCCGAGAAAGGCCTGGGTGTCCGCGAGGTTCATCCCGAAGTCGACCGTGACGATGCCCGAGCCGCCGCGCATCTGCCGTTTTGCGATCTCGTATTGCGGATGTGAGGGCAGGAAGGGATAGCGCACCGCGACGGCGTTCGTTTCCCGCTCGAGGAATTCGGCGAAGGTCAGGGCGTTCGCGCTGTGCCGCTCCATCCGGATCGAGAGGGTCTTCAGGCCGCGCGAGACGAGCCAGCAGTCCATCGGCGCGGGTTGGAGGCCGAGAGCCTTCTGCGCGAAGATCATTTTCGCCTGCCATTCCTCCGAGTTCGTGCAGACCGCGCCGGCGAGAGCGTCGGAGTGGCCGTTCGCGTATTTCGTCAGCGAGATCAGCGAGAGATCGGCGCCCAGTTCAATGGGGCGCTGCACGTAGCTGCTTGCGAAGGTGTTGTCGACCAGCAGCGGCGCCCCTGCGGCATGGGCGGCCTCCGCGACGGCGGCGATGTCGAGGACCTTCAGGTTCGGATTCGTCGGCGACTCGATCCAGACGAGGGCGGGGGAATGCGAGGCGAGCACCTCGAGCGAGGCCAGATCGGTGAAGTCCAGGTAGACGACGGACACCCCGAACTTCGCGAAGACCTGGGCGAAAAGGCGGAAGGTGCAGCCGTAGAGATTCTCCTCCGCCACGACGACATCGCCGCTTTTCAGCGTTGAAACGACCGCGGTGATCGCCGAGACACCGCTGCCGAAGCAGGTCGAGAACGCCGCCCCTTCCAGGCTGGCGACG
>JALRFZ010000591.1 GCA_023253615.1 Verrucomicrobiales bacterium
GTGGCGAATGCCTCGCTCCTCGACGAAGCCACCGCCGCGGCCGAAGCCATGGCCCTTGCCGCCGGGACGCGGGTGAAAGGGAAGAAGCTCTTCGTCAGCGACGCCTGTTTTGCACAGACGATCGATGTCGTCCGCACCCGCGCCGAGCCGCTCGGGATCGAGGTGATCGTCGATACGGCCGGCCGTTTCGACTTCGCCGCCGTGGGCGACGAGCTGATCGGGGTCCTCCTCCAGTATCCCGGCGAAAGCGGATCGGTCGACGACCTGCGCGACCTCGCCGCCTCGTGCAAGGCCGCCGGAGGCGTCGTCATTGTCGCGGCCGATTTGCTGGGTCTCGTCCTTCTCGAGCCGCCCGGACGCTGGGGCGCCGACATCGTCGTCGGCAGCGCGCAGCGCTTCGGGGTGCCGATGGGCTTCGGCGGACCGCACGCCGCCTACATGGCCTGCAGCGATGCCTTGAAACGCCGCATGCCGGGACGTCTCATCGGGGTCTCGCGGGATGCGGATGGACGCCCCGCCCTGCGCCTTTCCCTGCAAACCCGCGAGCAGCACATCCGCCGCGAGAAGGCGACCTCGAACATCTGCACCGCCCAGGTTCTCCTCGCGGTGATGGCCGGGATGTATGCCGTGTATCATGGGCCGAAGGGCCTCCAGCGCATCGCCGGTCGCGTCCACGCGGCGACCTCGGAGCTCGCCGCCGCGCTGAAGGCGGCCGGATACCGCCTTGCGAACGGGACCTGGTTCGACACCCTCACCGTGATCGTCGATGAGACGAAACGCGCCGAAATCCTCGCGCGTGGTGCGAATGTCAGGGTCAATCTCCGCACCGACCGGGCCGGGGCCCTCGGGGTTTCCCTCGACGAGGCGCTCGTCGAGAGCGGCGACTGGACCCTGCTCTTCGAAGTTTTCGGCGTGTCGCGGCCGGAGGCCGCGGCGCCGTCCGGACTGCCGGATTCGCTCCGCCGCACCGGCGAGCTTCTCACCGAGCCCGTCTTCAACCGCTTCCACACCGAGACCGAGCTGCTGCGTTACCTCCGCCGCCTCGAGGGCAAGGACATCGCGCTGAACTGGAGCATGATCCCGCTCGGCTCGTGCACGATGAAACTCAACGCCGCCGCCGAGATGATGCCGCTGAGCTGGCGCGAGGTCGCGGCCCCGCATCCCTTCGCCCCGGCCGACCAGGTCGAAGGTTATCGCGAGATGATCGCCTCGCTCGAGCACTGGCTCGCTGTCGTCACCGGCTTCGACGCCGTGAGTGTGCAGCCGAATGCGGGATCGCAGGGCGAATACGCCGGACTCCTCGCGATCCGCCGCTTTCATGAATCGCGCGGTGATTCAGACCGCAAGGTCTGCCTCATCCCCGTGTCCGCCCACGGCACCAATCCGGCGAGCGCGGTGATGGCGGGCTTCGAAGTTGTCGCCGTCGCCTGCGATCGCGAGGGCAACATCGACACGGTCGACCTCGCCGCGAAGGCGGAGCAGCATGCCGCCCGCCTCGGCGCGCTCATGATCACCTATCCCTCGACCCACGGGGTCTTCGAGGAAGGTGTCTCCGCGATCTGCGAGCTGATCCATCAACACGGCGGCCAGGTCTACATGGACGGCGCCAATCTCAACGCGCAGCTGGGACTCTGTTCACCCGGCTCGATCGGCGCGGATGTCTGTCACCTGAATCTCCACAAGACCTTCTGCATTCCCCACGGCGGCGGCGGACCGGGCGTGGGACCGATCGGGGTGCGTTCGCACCTCTCGCCCTACCTGCCGGGTCACACCGAGTGGCCGGAGTCGCCGAGCCACGCCGTCAGTGCCGCGCCGTATGGCAGCGCGAGCATTCTCACGATCTCGTGGATGTACATCGCGATGATGGGGCCGGCCCTGCGCCGCGCCACCGAGATCGCGATCCTCAACGCGAACTACATCGCCCACCGCCTCGCGCCGTACTACCCTGTCCTCTACAAGGGCAAACAGGGTCGGGTCGCGCACGAGTGCATCATCGACGTGCGTGGTTTCAAGGAAAGCGCCGGGATCGAGGTCGAGGACATCGCGAAACGCGTGATCGACTACGGTTTCCACGCGCCGACGATGTCGTGGCCCGTGCCGGGCACGCTCATGATCGAGCCGACCGAAAGCGAGTCGCGCGAGGAGCTCGACCGTTTCTGCGAGGCGATGATTTCGATTCACGGCGAGATCGCGAAGATCGCTGCGGGCGAATGGGACGCGAACGACAATCCGCTGAAGCACGCCCCGCATCCCGCGACGACCCTGCTTTCGGATTCGTGGAGCCGCGCCTATTCGCGCGAGGTCGCCGCCTATCCGCTGCCCTGGGTGCGCGAGCGCAAGTTCTGGCCGCCCGTGAGCCGCATCGACAACGTCTACGGCGACCGCCATCTCGTCTGTACCTGCGAGGGCATGGAAGGCTACGCCTCGTGATTCCGGATCGCCTCATGGAGGAAGCCGAACCCTTTCCCGAAGATTGGACGCCCAACATGCGGGCGAACCTGGTCTTTCTGACGAAGGGTGACGAGGTGCTCCTGATCCACAAGAAAACGGGACTCGGGGCCGGCAAGATCAACGGGCCCGGAGGCAAGCTGGAGGCGGGCGAGACACCTCTCGAAGCCGCGCGCCGCGAAGTGGAAGAGGAACTGCATCTCGACGTCGGTGAGCTCGACGAGATGGGCGAGCTACATTTTGATTTCGTGGACGGATTGAAACTGCATTGCGTCGTCTTCCATGGCACCGAGTTCACAGGCACGCCGACCGAGACCCGCGAAGCGAAGCCCGAATGGTTTTCCATTGCCGACCTGCCCCTCGACCGGATGTGGGCGGATGACCGTCACTGGCTGCCACAAATGCTTTCGGGACAAAGGTTCCGGGCCTGGTTTCGTTTTGACGGAGAGAAGATGCTTTCGCGCGAGGTGTTGTTTTAATCAATCACCACACCCCGCCCGCCCGTTCGGTATCGATGCGGTAATCCGAGACCTTCCTGACAAATAGCTCACGGCCCATGCGTTCGGCCTCCTCGATCGCACCGCACGGATCTTTGACGACTTCACCCCGCCGGTTGCCGATGCCGCGGACGACACCGGCGAAATCCGAGTGGGTGTAGCGCGAGTATTCCTGGATCTGGTGGACGATCCCGAGCGAGGCACCGGGGTAGGTCTCTTCCGAGGCGAGGAGGAGACCGATGCGTTTGCGGGTCATGCGCCGGATGACCCCGGCGGAATCGGGATAACTCGCCGCGTAGTAGCAGAAGGTGCGGTCGAAGAACGCCTTGGTCTGCGCCGACATCCCATACCAGTAGATCGGCGTGGCGAAGACGACCCCATCGGCGGGGAGGAATTCGTTGAAGAACAGATCGCGGAATCCGTCATCGATCGAACATTCGCCGTTCTCGCAGCGGCAGGCGCGGCAATCGCGCAGAAAATGGGAAAGGTGATCGTCGAGATGACGCAGGGACACCCCGGCTCCGGAGGCTTCGGCACCGCGTTTCACGGCCTCGGCGAGGGTGGCGGAGTTGCCTTCGCGGCGCGGGCTGCCGACGAGGATGAGGAGTTTCGGGGGTGGGGTCATGCCGGAGGTGCAAGGCAAGTTCCGTGCCAGTGCGATCCGGGTGACCAATTACGCCTTTCTGTCGTATCATGGATCGCCAAGCAAAGACCATGAACACTCTCGAAGCCATCCACGCCCGACGCGCCGTCAAACACTACGATCCCACCCATCGACTCAGCGACGACGAGGTGAAAACGCTCCTCACGGCGGCGATGCAGGCGCCGACGGCCTTCAATATCCAGCATTGGCGGTTTCTCCTCGTCACCGATCCGGCGGTGCGGAAGGAAATCCGGGCGGTGGCCTGGGATCAGGCGCAGGTCACCGATGCCTCGTTGCTGGTGATCCTCTGCGCCGACCAGGACGCCTGGAAAAAAGAGCCGGCCCGCTATTGGCGCGAGGCTCCCGAGGGAGTGCGCGATTTTCTCGTGCCGGCGATCGGCGGCTATTACGAGGGCCGCGGACAGGCGCAGCGCGACGAGTGCATGCGCAGTTGTGGTCTTGCCGGGATGGCCCTGATGCTGGCGGCGAAGGAGCTCGGATACGACTCGTGTCCGATGGACGGCTTCGACTTCGATGCGGTCGCAAAGATCATCGGTCTGCCCGGGGATCACGTCATCAGCTTCATGGTCGCGATCGGGAAGGGCACCCAGGCCCCGTGGCCGAAGCCCGGCCAACTCGCTTATGACGAAGTGGTGATCGAGAACCGGTTCGGATGATCGTTCCCGGCGTTTCGTCCCTTGCCAGAGCCGCGGGGATGCGCTCCCTTCCGCGATGCGACTGAAGCACGGTATCCACCTCGGCTATTGCACCAACATCCATCGCGGGGAGACCTGGGAGGAGACGTTCGCCGCCCTGCGCACCCATACGAATGCCGTGCGTCTGCGAGTGGCTCCGGACGAGCCCTACGGCATCGGCCTGCGTCTCGGTGCGGCGGCCGCGGAGGAACTCGCCGCGAAGCGGGATGAGCGCGATGCCTTCCGCCGCTGGCTCGACGAAACCAATTCCTACGTCTTCACGATCAACGGATTTCCCTTCGGCGCCTTCCACGGCACGCGGGTGAAAGAGCAGGTCTTCGCCCCCGACTGGTCGACTGAGGCCCGTTTGGTTTACACCAACCGTCTTTTCGATCTGCTCGACGAGATCGCGCCCGCCGGCATCGAGGCCAGTGTCAGCACCCTGCCGGGATCGTTCAAGGAATTCATCCGTCCGGAGACCGCGGGGTATCAGCTTGATGCGATCCGGCGGAATCTGCGCTCTTGCGCGCGGCAGATCGAGTCGATCCGGGAGAAAAGCGGTCGCGATCTCCATCTCGGTCTCGAGCCCGAGCCGCTTGGCATGTTCGAAAACAGTGCCGAGACGGTCGATTTCTTCGGCTCGCTGCTGGAAGGCGCCTCCGGCGATGAGCGCGACCTCATCCTCCGCAACATCGGGGTGAACTACGATACCTGTCACCTCGCCATCGAATACGAGGAGCCCGCTGCCGCGATCGGCGCGTTGCGTGGTGCGGGGATCCGGATCAGCAAGATCCATCTCAGCTCCGCCCTCAAATTGCGACCGAACCCGGCCGCACTCTCCCGGCTCCGCCAGTTTCAGGAAGGAGTCTATTTCCACCAGGTCCTCGTCGCCGAGGGCGGCGAAGTGGTGCGGCGTTTCAAGGATCTGCCCGATGCCCTCGCGTGGAATGAAGACTCACCGGACGAGGCCGGCGACGAGTGGCGCGTCCATTTCCACGTGCCGCTGCACACGAGTCCCGAGGAGGGTTTCGGCGATACGCGTGATCACCTTTCCGGTCTGCTCGCGGCCTGCGCGGACGATCCGGGATGGTGCCGCCATTTTGAATTCGAGACCTACACCTGGGAAGTCCTGCCGCCGGCGTTGCGGGCGCGGGACGTCGTCGATCAGCTCACCGCCGAATACGGCTGGTGCCTCGCCGAGATGGAACGGCACGGACTGCGTTGAGCCTCAGCCCGGCAGGGAGCCCTCTTCATTCCTCCCCGGGAAGGAGAACGGGCTCGGAGACGAGGGAGCTTGCTCGCGGGTCGGGAATCCTCCGAACATCGTCGATGGCGGAGTCACCACCCGGGCCGGGGCAAAAGCGTCGCCCGCCCACGGCACCTCCTGGTCGAAGTCGGGCAGTTCCTCGAGCGCGGAAGGATGCGTGGCGTGGGCCTGGCCGTGGAGGGCATGCGAGGCCGAATCCTGCAATTGATTGAAGGTCATGCTCGCGTGGAGCTGACCTTCGATGACGGAGAGGAGTTCCTGCAACTGCACGGGTTTGGAAAGGACGAGACTCTGGATGCCGCCGGTGTTGGCGAGGGTCTGCGCTTCGCGGGCGATCGCGGTGAGCAGCACCACGGGGATGTAACGGAGGGAAAGATCGTTGCGGAGATCCATGAGGACGCGTCCACCGTCCCGCTCGGGCATCATCACATCGAGCAGGATGAGATCGGGCATGAAGTGCCGCACGGTATTCACCGCGAGCAGCGGGTTGTTCTCGACGACCGGCTCGTAGCCGAACTTGGCCAAGGCTTTGGCAAGCAACGTCGTGAGGGCAACGTTGTCGTCGATGATCTGGATGCGCGATTTCATCAATTTAATTGTGAATAGATATGAAAAATATGAAAAATACAAAGAAAAAAATCGGAATTTCGGGGATTTTTTTGAGTTGGCGGCGGTTTTCCGTTCCGTCCGAAACGAAAAAACCCGGTGTGACGAGAGCCGGCACCGGGTCTGCGAGGGGGGGGGGAGAGGAGCGCCTCCCGCCTGGATCAGGGGGCGACCTTCATCACCCCGTTCATGATCGCCCAGTGGCCGGGGTAGGTGCAAATATAGGGGTAATCGCCGGTCTCGGTCGGGGCGGTGAATTCGATCGTATCCTGCTCACCGGCCTGGATCAGCTTGGTGTGGTGGAGGATGTCGGTGGAATCCGGGACGGCCTGCTTGGTGGTGAGGAAGGCGGGATCGGCCATGCCGGCGTTGGCGGCCATCCCGACGACGTCCTTCTTGCCGGGCTTCACGATGAGAAGGTTGTGCGGCTGGCGGGTGACGCTGTCGGCGGGATTGATCAGGGTCAGCTTCACTTTCTGGCCGGGCTTCACGGTGAACTCCTTCTTGTCGAAGAGGAATTGGACCTTGTCGGCGGTGAGGGTGATCTCGAGGACTTCCTCGGCCCGGAGGCTGAGAGATCCGGCGAGAACGGTGGTGGCGCAGAGGATGCTGAGGATTTTCTTCATGTTGGTTTGGTTGAGAGAAGGGGATCCCGGGGAACGGGAGCGCATTGTAATTTACGGAGGAAGTCCCGCAATGGACGATTTTCGGGAGAGTTTGAAAAACTTTTAAAAATCACTTGGAATAAGCTTAAAAAACGGTAAATTTATGGAAATTTGATTATTTGCTGTTAATTGCACTTAGCTTACCACACGATGAACAGGGTTTTGATTGTCGCCGGCGAACGGCAAACCGGGGAACGATATCAGCAGGCGCTTGGTTTGGAGGGCTTCCAGACGGCCGTGGTGTGGAATCCGATCCAGATGGTCGAATTCTGCCGGCAGCACACACCCGACTTCATGGTCGTGGATCTCGACCTGGCCGAGTTGGGTCTCTGGAGCGCCGTCCAGGCGGTGCGCGGTATCGGCACGCTCGCGAATGTTCCCTTCCTCGGGCTCGCCTCGACCGCGAACCAGCAGTTGTTTGAAAAGGCCCGTGCCGCCGGATTCATCGCCGTCTATCCGACGCACGACAGCAGCCGCCAGATCATCGAGGCCCTTCGCCGGGAGATCGAGCGCCTCAGTGCTCCGGCCGAGGCGGAGATCGTCGATGTGGTCGGACGCGATACCTCCCTGAACCGTCTCCGTGAACTGGCCCGCGACATCGTGCAGACGGCCGCTGGCCTGCGCCACCGGGTCGGCGAATACGGCGAGGAAGGGCCGGAGCTTTTCAGTTACATCGAGAATTCCGGCATGGCCATCCGCAAAAAGCTCAACGGAGTGGTCGACTTCTCGCTGCACGACAAGGAACTGCGCCACGACTTCCGCAACATGATCGGATCGGTGACGGGATTCGCCGAGCTGATCCTGATGGAGTCGGGCCTTTCCTACGAATCGACCGAAGGTCTAACCCGTCTCCGCCGCAATTCGAAGGAATTCGTCGACATTCTCGATCTGCAGAAAGCCGAGGCCAACGCCTGAGCCGGCCGCTGCCGGCAAAACGCCCTTTTCCTTTCGCCCGTTGCGGCTAGGGTGCCGCCATGAAGGTCGGTATCACGGGAGCGAGCGGATTCCTCGGCTCCGCCATCATCGCAGAGGGCAAGAGCCGCGGCTGGACCGTGGTCGCTTATTCGCGCGATCCCTCGCGGCCGATCGACGGGGCGGATGAAGTGCGCTCGCTCGCGGATCCGGGGGCGGTCGACCTCGGGGATCTCGACGCCCTCGTCCACCTCGCCGGTGAACCGATCTCGACGCTCTGGACGAAGGACCGCAAGCGTCGCATCCTCGAGAGCCGGGTCGATCTCACCTCGGATCTCGTCGAGGCCATGTCGACGATCACCCGCAGCCGGCGTCCCGGGGTGTTTGTCTCGGCATCGGCGATCGGATTTTACGGCGATCGCGCCGACGAGCCGATGGAGGAGGAATCCGACGTCGGCTTCGGATTTCTCCCACAGGTCTGTCGCGACTGGGAGGCGGCCTCGGCGGGAGCCGTCAAGCTCGGCGTGCGTGTCGTCAATCCCCGGGTGGGTCTCGTGCTGGGGCATGGCGGCCTGCTGCGGCGCCTGCGTCCGCTCTTCCGTCTCGGTCTGGGCGGGCGTCTCGGATCGGGCCGCCAATGGATGTCGTGGATCCATATTGCCGATCTCGCGCGGATTTTCGCCGAGTGTGTGGAGAATCCCTCCATCCACGGCGCCGTCAATGCCGTGGCCCCGCATCCCGCGACGAACCGCGAATTCACCCGTGTCTACGCCCGCGTCCTCGGCCGGAAGGCCTGGTTTCCCGTGCCGGCTTTTCTCCTGAAACGGCTCCCCGGCGGCATGGGACGGCTCTTTCTCGACAGCCAGCGCGTCGAGCCCGCGGTGATGAAGGCCTTTGGATTTGAATGGCGGTATCCCGATCTAGAGTCGGCGCTGCGCTCGCTGGAGGACTGACCCGCCTGCAAACGGTCCAAGTTAGCGGTTTCCACATCGCCGCGGGGCGCTTACCTTGCGAGCCGGAAAACCGGACCCTTTCCCGCACCATGGCCGCCCCGCAGAACATCATCGGCATCGTCTACGATTACGACCAGACCCTCAGCCCCACCTACATGCAGGATGAGGTGCTCTTTCCCAAGTTCGGCATCAATCCCGCCGAGTTCTGGAAACGATGCCGGATCCTCGTGGATGAGCAGGGCTTCGAGAGCGAGCTCGCCTACCTCAAGGCGATGATCGACTACCTCGAGATGGACGGGCCGAGCAACGCCGATCTCGAGGAGCTGGGCAAGGGGCTCCAGTTTTTTCCCGGCCTGCCGGAAATGTTCGGCGAGCTCGAGGGCATCCTCAGCGACGAGCACCGCGCCATGGGGGTGAAGATCGAGCACTACATCGTCTCGAGCGGGATCAAGGCGCTCATCCAGGGGAGCCGGTTGCGTCCGCACATCAAGGAGATCTTCGGTTGCGAATTCGCCGAGAACAGCGCCGGGCGCATCTCCTTCCCGCGCCGCGTCATCTCGCACACGGCGAAGACGCAGTATCTCTTCCGCATCAACAAGGGCATGCTCGATCCCTCGGAGGATGTGAACGATCACATGCCCGATCATCTGCGCCCCATCCCGTTCCCGAACATGATCTATCTC
>JALRFZ010000620.1 GCA_023253615.1 Verrucomicrobiales bacterium
CTGCCTCTCTCCGCAAGCGTTCCGCGATGGATTTGTCGAAGTGGGCGCTTTTTGACCAGTGCTTGGATAAACTTCGATCATGGGTGAGGGACGCGGTGCCTCCCCTCACGCTTCGCCGCGGAAGACCTTTCCCAGGTAGGCCCGGAAACCGGGGGCGAAAAATTCCTCGTCCGATCCGTAGGTCTCGTGGCGGTAGATCGAAGGACTGTGTCCGAGGGAAAGGAGGTAGCGGTGCCCCGCGCCTTCTCCGAAGCGGATCCAGCGATGGGGCGAGGCGCAGGCATCGTCGATCACCTCCCAGCGTGCGAGCGGCAGCACCGGCCACATCAGGCCCCGGGCGGCCTCGAGCCCGTCGGACTGGAGGAGATAAGAGCGGATCTCACCGGGCAGGGAGACCAGGTGCGCCGATTCCCACGCGGCGAGACGTGCTTCGGGGACCGGTGGGAAAAACGAGGCGTCGATCTTGGCGGCCCGGGCTTCGGGGCCTTCGGTGAGGGCGATGATGTCGGCTTTCCAGGCGGGGGACATCAAGGATTCTGACACCGCGAAAGCGCGCTGCAAGGATCGCTTGTCATTTGTTGAAATTGAGGGATCCGACTTCCACCCGCGTGCCGTAAAGGCGGGTCGTCGCGCTCTTGTGTTCAAGAACGTGAAACTCATTGAAAGACGCAAACCCGTTGGTGGTGGTCTCTCCAAACTCCAGCTTGAGCTGGAATTCGATTCCACCGACGGTCACGTTCTGGCTCGCGACCGGGCTCGCCAACCGGACAAAGTCGGCATCGGCCCACAAGTTGTTTGGATCATTGTTGTTGATCACGTTGACGAGTTCAAAATCGAAATTGAAGGTGGTGTTCGCGCTGAGTCCGGAGATACCGAGATTCAGGTTCACGGCGAACGAGACCGCGTCCGCGGAGCTCCCCTCCAGGATCGTGCCGTTGAAGTAGGAGAGGCTGCCGAGAGCGAATCGCTCGCCCAACGGAACGGTGTTGAAGGTCATGCCATCATAGTCGAGCCAGCTTTTGGCAAGAACCACTCCATCTGCGACGGATTCCCCGTAGTTGAGGTAGTCGCGTCCCCAGGCGAAGTAATCCGAACTCGCACCTGCGGCAAGGTTGGTGATCATGTCGACTTGTCCGCTTGGATTTGAAAATGATCCGGCGGCGGCACCATTGATTTTGGCCAGCTCCACCCCGAGGGTCCGCAGGGTCGCGCTGCTCGCGAGGTAGAGGGGATTGACCGGGACGGCTCGGGCCTGCACGAGGGTGCCGCTCGGGTAGGCGTTCCGGCTCAGGGTGAAGGGGCTGGCATAAGGCTGCCAGGGATCGCCGCCGATGCGGTATTCGATGCGGGAAATGGACGGGCTGTTCTGGTCGGCGATGGTGATGGTGATGGTCAGATCGCGGTTCGTGAAAAGGCCGAACTCCGGAGCACTCGGGGTGATGACGGGCGGGATGAGACCTGTCGGGAGCGCGGTGTAGGTCTGGTCGACGCGGGCGCTGCTGGTGTATTGGCCGCTCGCGGGCACGGCCTGGGCGGCGACGACGGCTCCGGGCGCGACGGAGATCGGCCCGGTGTAGAGATTCCAATTGCCGAAATTCACCGAATAATAGAGGTCCGAGGAGCCCGCGGGATTGGGATTGAGCAGGGCGAGCGGCAGGTTGAAAGAGGTCACGGGAAAGGCCCCGCCCGCGATCGAGAACTGCGGCGGGGTCAGCGGGGTGAAGGATGAGCCCGAAGGGCCGCCACCCGCCGGCGGTGCCGGTGGCGCGGGCGTCGTATTGGCCACTTCGGAAAGGGTGATGCTCGTGGGGCCGGGGGCGGCCGAGGCGGCGGCGTCCTCGTAGTCCCAGATCCAGTTGCTGCTCTCGGCATAAAGCATCGGGGTCTTGGCTTTGCGGAGCTCGCGCTTCGGAACGTTGGGCGTTTCGACCTCGGGTTCCGCGTTGTAGGCGAAAGCCTTGATACCGGGCTGGTCGCCGGACTGGGCGAGGACGAAGCGGGTGAGAGCCTCATCCCAGTAGACCCGCCAGTTGCTTCCCTGCGCCTCGGCGGAGGACTGGTATTCGAAAGAAAGCCGTTCGTCGATCTTCGAGCCGCTGAAGCCGGGGATGCGCGAGGCGTTGGTGAGATTCAACTTGAGAGCCGAAAGCACTTCGTCGGCCGATTTCATCCCGCTCAGATCGCCCCCGGAGGAGAGAAACGCGGACACGCTGCGATTCAGCGAATCGACATCCGCGGAGAGTTTTTGGCTCGAAGCCTTTCCCACCACCCCGCCGATCGTGAGCGTGCCGATGGCCGCCAGCAGACCGACCACCCCGACGGTGATGAGGGTTTCCATCAGGGAGAAACCACCCTATGATTTGTGTTTCATAAATCATATCTAAAATAAAATTCATAATTATCAAGCGGAATTAAAGCGCAGATCTTGCGGGGGATTGATCCTCGTTTGTCGGGCTCACGCCTCGGCCAGGATCTGATCCGCGGCCCGAAGTCCGGATCCGATGGCACCCTCGATCGAGGCGCTGCGGGTGTGGTCGCCGGCGACGAGGGTGGGGCCGTGCGCGGCGGTGGGGGCGGCGTGGCCCGGGGGAGCGGCCGGCAGTGCCTCCGTGATCCGGTGGGTGGCGAGGTGGCGCCATCCCGCGGCCTCGCGACCGCACCACTCGACCAACTCTTCCCTCACCCGGTCCTCGAGGGAGGAAAGGCCGGCGTTTTCCCCGATGACGGTGATCGAGACGAGCGATTGTCCCGCCGGCGCGTAGGACGGGGCCACGTTCGACGGCACCGCGAGGTGGTGGATGAGTCCGCGCCGGTCTCCCCGGAGCGCGATGAGCCGGTCGGGAAAGGGCGGCGCGGGTGCGGCAAAGGAAAGGGCCGCCGTGCGCCGCCAGCGGGGCGGGGGACCACCCGTGACGAGCCGGGCGG
>JALRFZ010000632.1 GCA_023253615.1 Verrucomicrobiales bacterium
TACACGGTCGGTCTCCGCGTTTCGGAGCAGGATGAAGCGGCCGGACTCGACACGACCTCGCACGGCGAAACGGCTTACACGAGCTGATTGACCACGCGACTCCCGCGAGTTTCAAAGAACCCTCGTCCGGTATCCGGGCGGGGGTTTTTTGTCGGGCGCACTGGATGAGCGCCTTTTCGCAATCTTCCCCTTGTCAGCGCCACGTCCCCGCCTAACCTCCCTCGCATGAGCGCTTTCTCCAAACTTGTGGCCAGGATCTGTGACTGTCCGGAAGGCAGTCCCGTGACCGGCGTCGATCTCGTCGCGAGGCTCGATCCCCTTGCCAAGGCTCATCCGGATACGCCCGACTGGCGCCGCTCCATCTCGGATCTGTTGAAGACGGTGGATCTCGATCCGAGTTACGGAGCCCGCAAAAAGCTGGCGCTGGAGTTGGGCTACACCCAGGATCTCATCGATACGAAGGGATCATCGGAGATGAACGTGTGGCTGCTCGGGGAGGTGATGAAACGCCTCGCGGACGCCGGCGCGAAAGTGCCCCGGTCTAACGCGGAGTGAAATCGCCGGACGAGGCGCGGCCCCGGCTCAGCGGGCGTGCAGGGTGTAGAACACCGAAGCGGAGAGCGGTTTGCCGCCTGTTTCCGAAGGCACGTTCTGGCAGGCCACGCGGAGGACGCTGCCGGGGCCGGGAAGAGTTCCGCGGAGCATCAGATTCCGTCCGTCCGATTCGACGAGAGGCTGGATCGCGACGACCGATTCACCGCCCCCGAGAGCGATCGCCTTGATGGAATAGTTTTCGGGCTTCACCGCCTCGTAGCGATCGACGGGCTGGCTGAAGGTCAGGGCGATGCCTTCGGCGGAGAGGGCGAGACGGGTGATGCGGTGGACGGTCGGATCGTCGGCGAGCGGCACGAAACCCTCGTCGCCGCCGCCGAGCAAGGATCCGGGGGCGACTTCGGCGACGGTATGGACCGGTTTCGGTGCGAGGCCGCGGAGGAGGATGGCCCCTTGCCAGAGACCACCCGCCTTTTGGGGCACGATCTCGACGAGATGGCGCGAGACGGGACAGACGAGCAGGAGTTTGTCGATCCCGTCCTCCTCGAAGAAAGCCGGTTGCACCGGACGGTCGCGTTGCGTCAGTTCGGCGGGGATGATGAGCGAGGGCAGGGTGAAAGGCATCGGCACCGGCGCTGCCGCGGGTTGGTCGGAGGCTGGCGCGGGCAGTTCGGTGAGGGAAAGGAAAAAGCCGTCGGTGTAATCGGGCATGGAGAGCCTGGCGGCGAGAAGTCCGTCGCGCCGCAGGGCGAATCCCTCGATGGGCAATTCGCTCTCGGTGACGGGCTCGAGCGTCCCGGTCGAGGGGATCCAGGCCATGAGCCGGGCTTTGGGGGCGTCGCCGGCCTTCAAGGCATGGGGCGAGAGGGCGAAGAGGACGCGGCCATGGGGATCGGCGACGGGGCCCGCGGTGATGAAGACGCCGAGGTCGCGATCGGTCCATTCACGGACGAGCGCCTGGAAGAAATCGAGTTCGACATCGCGGTCCGTGTCGAAGCCCTGGGTGAGTTCGAAAGGGGAGGCGGCGAGCACGGAGTATCCCGGCCCGAGCGCGAGCGAGGGCAGGGCATTGAGCTTCACCTCGGAATAGAACTCCCATCCGATCTGGCTGAGACCGGGGGAGAATTTGGCGACTCCGACCTGGCCGCGGTGGTTCAGGAAGAAGACATTCGACGCATCGATGGGGGTGATCGCCCGCACCGTGGGAATCTGGTCGTTCGGTGTGATCTCGATGAAGCGGCGCTCGCGCGTCTCCGGTGGCGATGTCGCCGCCGGAGGGGCCGTGGCTCCCGGAGCCTGCGCGCCGGGGGCCGATTCGTCGGCGACGAGAGATCCCGCCAGGGCTGCGGCGACGGGGAAAAAGATGAAAGGGCGCGTCTTCAATTCGTCGCGGGCGTGGCGTTTTCGGACGCTCCCGCGGGATCGGCGGCGAGCGGATAGGTGAGGATGACTTCAGCGGCGGAATCCGCCGGCACGGTGAGCACGGAGCCCTTCCAGGTCCCCGCGGAGGCGGTGACGCGGCCCTTCCAGCTCTCCGGCACGCTGATCTGCAGGCCTTTGGCGGCCTCTTTCGCTGAAAATCGCTGGCGCAGGACGCGCCCCCCGTCGTCGAGCCAGAGCCGCTCTTCGATGGAAAGGGTGCCACAAGTGTAGAGAAACTCAGGCACCTCCTTCACGAGCCGGAAACCGAAGTAACGGGGCTCGCCGGAGGCTCCACTGGTCTTGGCGAGGGGGAAGGCGCCGGATGCCCGGTAAAGGTAGGGAGAAAGCGGCGCGTCCGGCCCGTCACCGGGCTCCCGGTCCGCGTCCTGCTCCCGTGCGCCGGTGGCATCGTCCGATCCACCCGCGGCGGCGGGGGAGGGCGGCGCGGGGGATTCGGGCTGAGCTTCGAGATCGAGGATGCCGAGGAGGCGGCAGGTCCGCGAATCCCAGAAGACGGCCCAGGGAGCGTTCGGTGAGCCGAGGGCGAAGACATCGTGCAGATCGGCCACGGTGCCGTCGGGACCCAGGTAGGGCTTCATGGCCTCGGGGTCGGTGAGGAAGTTCTTCAGGTCGCGCCGGGAGAGATCCAATCTCATGGGCAGGTCCGTGGTCGCCCCGGAAGCCGGTGCCGGAGGAGGGGACGTCGACTCCTGCGCCGTTGAAACGGAAGCGAGGACGGTGACGGCCACCGCGAAGAGCGCGGAGAGAAGAACGTTTGGAGGAGGGACGGACATGCGGAAATCCGCCCGCAGTTTAAGGCGCTCCCGCAAAAGCTCAACTTCGCAGGACGAGCGGAGAATTTTCATCAAGACCATCAAAATTTTAAAAATCAGAAAAAATCATTTTAAATTTAGTAAAATCTTAGTAACCTCTGGCTGAACCCGTTCCCAGAACGCCATGCCTCCCGTTTCGACCGTTTACGCTGGATTTTTCCTGATTTCGCTCGCGCTGCTCTTCATCATTTTTTGCGTGAAGCTGCCGGAGCTTTGGCGTGCATGGCGTCTCTTCTTCCGTCAGATGGCGGCCCGCAAGACGCGGGAAGAGCGCATGCTGGCCGACCTTGGCAGGTTGATGGCCGAAGCGGATCGCCTGGAGGGGATCTACTGTTTCGAGCGGCTCGAGTCGCACCACGCTCCCGCCCGGATGGGGGAAGAAGTCAGTGAAGGCGTCCTGGATTCGGCCAACGCGGCTTGATGGGCGCCGCGCCCCCCGCGACTCAATCAAGCGTGGCGCGCAGCTCGTGCACGGCCCGGACGACGACCTCCTCGACCTCGGGATGCCATCTCGCGGGGAAGAGATTCCACTTCATGGCGTCGCCGCCTTCGTAGCCGCCCTCCTCCCAGATGCGGCGGCTCGGGATGTAGGTCATGACATCGTTGCTGTATCCGGCGACCCAGACGACGGGATCCCGGATTTCCCTTTGCAGGCGAAGCGAGTAATCGACCACGACCTCGCCTCCGAGGGCGACGAGGGTGAGTTCGTTGCCGAGGCGGATGACCTGGACCGGATAGGGATAGTCGACCGGCAGGGCACGGCCGGCATCGAGTTCGCCGAGGAGGTGTTTGGCGAGCGTTGCGTCGAGCTTGTCCGCGGACTTGGCGCGGACTTCTAGTTCGTCCCGGGTGGGGAGGGTGTCGAACTTCAGCGGAATCTCCCGCATCGCGGCACGGATCGGGCCGGCCAGCTCGCGGGGAGGGGTTTGCAAAGCCGTCTCGACGGCGAGGGCGAGGCTGCGCCCGTGCGCTTCGGCGTAGGCGACCTCGCGGCGCGGGTAGGGATTCTGGTCGCCGCTGCATCCGTTCACGAACAGCGCGGTGGCTCCGGGGTGGGCGCGTTCGATTTCGGTCTGGGCGTAGCCGGCGTAATCGCCGTTGAATTTTTGGTGGCCGAGGGTGGTGCAGTGGCAGGCGTAGCCGAAGACGATCGCGAGATTCCGATCCCCGGTGGTGGAGCGCACCTGCAGCACGGGCACGCGATGATCGACGGGGCCGTCGGGGTTCGGCGCGTTGCTGAAGCCTCCCTTGCCATCGGGCCGCCGTCGGTTCATCGCGAAGCCGCATTTGGAATGGACGTAGCGGGTCGAGGCTCCGACCCGGTTGGCGAGCGCCTCGCCGACGAGACGGGTGAAGGTCTTTTCGAGAAACGAGCAATACGCCTCCGCCTCGCGTTCGCGTTTTTCAACGTCGTCGCTGTGCCAGGCCCGCCAGATCCGCATCTCGGGGCCGCAGTGGGTGTGGGAGACGTTGATGAGGAGCCGTTCGGGCGGGATGCCGTGGGCTTTTTGCACCGCCTCGGCGGTGGCGAGGCGGACGCTGCGCGGAACGCTGACGAGATCGGCGGTGACGAGGGCGATCCGGCCGCCCTCCGCGTCCTCCAGCACGAGGGCTTTGGCGAAGAGATCGGTCTCGACGCCTTCGGCCGGTTCCTTGCGCGAGGCGTAGCCGGCCATCCACATGAGGGGCTCCGGAGTGATGACGGCGGAGGAGGCGCCCGCTTTCCAGCCCGGGGACGCGGCGGGATCCTGACCGGACGAGGAGAGGCCGGCAAGGGTGAGGAGGAAGAGGGCGGCGATCCGTGTTTTCATGGCAGGGGAGGGGTATTGGGCTGCGACCAGAGGATGCGGGCGACGAAAGTCGCCCCCTCGGCACCGCGGGATTTCGAATCTTTCATGAACATTCCCTCCGAGACGGTGACCCACGATTCGTGTTCGGTGATGGCCGAGGCGCCGAAGTTGCCCATCTCGGCACCGCGCTCCGGGACGACGATCTTTTCGCTGGAGCGCACGACCCGGAGGGTGCCGGGATCGACGCGGGCCATGAAGAGGGGCGCGCGATGGCGCACGATGTGATCGTTTCCGGCCCCCCGGCGCGTGTAGACGAGGAAGAGTCCGTCGCGGTGGGCGAGCCAGTGCTGCTGGGTGTTGTAACTGCCGAGTTCCCCGCCGTCGTCGAAGGTCCAGGGGACGGGCTCGGCGAAGTGGAGACCGTCGTCGCCGGCGGTGACGTAGCCACGCTCGTCGTTCCGGAGGGTCAGGAAATAACGTCCGCGATGGGCGATGAGGGAGGGCTCGTAGAGCCCGCGTGCGATGTCGAGGCGGAGGATGTCGCCATGGCGCACGTAGCTCAGGGTCTCGCCATCAAAGCGGCACTCGGCGACGGTCGTGCTGAACCGGGCCTTGGCGCTGGTGGAGATGTATAGAGGCACGAGGAGGGTGCCGTCGTCTTTCACCAGCCATTGCGCGCAGGCGTTGCGGGCGAAATCGAATTCCCCGTCGGGCGGCAGCTCGAGCCGGCGCCAGGGCGTCCAGGTCTCCGCGCGGGGATCGTAGACGGCGTAGACGGTCTGATGGGCGCGCTTCACGTCCTCGATCTGGCGGCCTTCGGGGTTGTAGCGGACCTGTGCCCCGATCGCGAGCAGCTTCCCGCTCGCCGCATGCCAGCCGGGTGTGACATCGGCGACGCTGATGGTCACGCCGTCGGGTTGGCGCCGCCAGTCCAATTCGGGCGGGAGAACCGGGCCGGTCCAGGGACCGTCGACGCTCTTGCGGATCATGAAGTGCAGGCCCGAGTAATAGTCGGAGACCTTGAGATGTTTCTGGATCGTCATGACGACGCTTGGCTGATCCGTTCCGGAACCGGGGATCGCGGCGGCGCGGGGGTGGAACCAGAGAAAGGTGCCGTCGTCGTGCTTCATGACGGTCTCGAGTTTCACCGTGAAGTCGGGCGGATCGGCGGCGGCGAGCTGGCCGCAGGCGAGGACGAGGGTGGCGGTGACACGCAGGATCATGCCCGCGATTCTAGCGGCGCACGGGAAGCCGTCGAGACCACGGAGGGGCGGGGTCGCGCCATCGGCGCGGCGTCTTCATGTCGGATCGGCGAGGACGAAGGCCTCCGCGTCATCGGTCTCCTCTTCACCGAAATCGGCCACACTGGCGAGGTGCTCGGCGGCGAGATCCTCGAGTTCGGTGATCGAGGAGACGGTGGAGAAACGTTGGCGCAGGAATTTCCCGCCCTTCAGGCCTTTGGTGTAAGCCATCAGTCGCGAGCGCAGCGACTGCATGGCGTGACGTTCGCTCGGGAATTTGCCCCAATCGACGAGAAGGCGGGCGTGGCGGGTGATGAAAGCCCAGCGTTCCTCGAGCGGGACGGTTTCGGGGATGCGGCCGGTGGCGAGGTATTCCTTCGCCTCGCGGAAGATCCAGGGGTAGGCCATCGCGGTGCGTCCGATCATGACGCCGCTGACGCCTGTCGAGGTCCGTCGCCTCGCCACGTCGGCGCCGGAGGCGATGTCGCCGTTGCCGATCACGGGCACGGAGACGGTGCGGCTGCATTGGTCGATCACTTCCCAGTCCGCCTCGCCGCTGTAGCCTTGGGCGCGGGTGCGGCCGTGGATGGCGATGGCCTGCATCCCGCAATCCTCGAGAATGTGGCAGACCTCGGGGGCGTTGATGAGATTCTGATCCCAGCCGATGCGGATCTTGGCGGTGACCGGCACGCGCTCGCCGACGCCTTTCGCGATCGAGGAGGCGACCTCCGCGAGCGTGGGGCAGTCTTTCAAGAGGGAGGAGCCGCCGTTCTTGGAAACCACTTTCTTGACCGGGCAGCCGAAGTTGATGTCGATGAAGTCGGGCTGTTTCCAATCGATGATCTTTTTGGCGGCCTCGGCCATGCGGGGACCGTCGGCACCGAAGAGCTGCACGCCGACGGGGCGCTGGTCGTCGTCGAATTCGGTGTAGATCCTCGTCCGCTCGTCCGCCTGCATGATGCCCTCGGCGGAGACGAATTCGGTGACCATGACGTCGGCGCCCAGCTCCTTGCAGAGCCGGCGGAAGACCAGATCCGTCACTCCCGCCATGGGGGCGAGGTAGAGGGGAAAGGCATTGTTCTGGAACCAGGGGAGCACGGGAGGAGGAGGTCGGGTGGGACTGGTGCGACAGTAAAAGGGAAATGGTGAAAAGTAAAAGGCGGCGGTGGTTCCGACCCGTAGGACGCTTTCCCAGGGCAAGGCCCGGATCGCGGATCACCCGGCTGAAAGGCCGCGGTGCAGAGCCTCGAGATTCTCAAGACTGGCGGCACGAAGTTTCAGCGCGCCACGCTGCTTTTCCCAGTTTACGATGCTTTGTTTGCTGACGCCGACCCATTCGGCGAACTCCCCCTGGGTCAGGCCGAGGTCGGAGCGCAGCTTCTTCACCCCGGCTCCGGTCGCCGGGAAGCCTGCGGATGCCTTGGCGGCGCGTTTTTTCGGGGCGGAGCTCGCCGGTTTTGCGGCGATCGGTTCCAAAGGGGATGTCTCCGGCGAGACGGCTGCGGGGGCGGCCTCCAGATCGATCCCGAAGACATCTCCGATCACGTTCGCATCGAGGGTGCGCCGACGCGTGGAGCCGGCTTTACCCTGGATGGCGGTGGCGACGGCGTCTTCATCGATCAATTCGCGATGATCCACGCCGCGCAGTTTGAAAAGCAACTCAGGCTGTTGATCGAGTCTGGCGCCCACTCCATAGAGGATCGCAGCGAGATGTTTGCAGAGCGTGGCCCAGTCGGGGCACGAGCAATCGAGCTTGATCTCTTTCGAGTTGGGGAAAAGGCCGTCGGCAGGATCGGTGACCACGGACATGATCTCGTCGGAGACCTTTCCCTGGAGCAGCTCGATGAGTGAGCCGACGCCGCCGCGGCAACGATCCTTGAGTCGCTTCCACCTGGCCGCCGCGAGTGGCTCGATGAGGATGGTTTGCTCGTAGAGTTCGGACCCCTGGACGAGTGCTGTGATTTTCCCGGTTTCAATGGAGAGGTGCAGGACCGAACCGTTGCGCACGTAGGTGCGGCCCCGGGGGAGGCGGTTTTCGTAGTCGCCGAGGCTTTCGAGGTGGTCGCACCAGGCCCGCCCCCAGAAGCTGGTCGCGATTTTCGTGCGGTGGGACAGCTCGCCGAGCGGCTCTATGGCCCGGCCGGCTTTCTTCATTTTCTCGAGTTGCTTGCGGCCATTGGCCTGGCGTTGCGCGACGGAGACGTAGGGTTTGTAATACCAGCTCATGATTGGGTTTCGGCTCGATCCAGGTCCAGCCGCACGAAGTCGAGCAGCTCGGCATCGCTCATTTCGGTGAGGGACTTCTCCGCACCGTCGCTGAGGATCGCGTCGGCGACATCTTGTTTGCCACTGATGAGGGCGTCAATGCGTTCTTCGAGCGTGCCTGCCACGACGAACTTGTGGACAAGGACGTTGCGCTTTTGCCCGATGCGGAAGGCGCGGTCGGTGGCCTGGTTCTCCACGGCGGGATTCCACCAGCGGTCGAAATGGATCACGTGGGAGGCGGCGGTGAGATTCAATCCGGTGCCGCCGGCCTTGAGCGAGAGTACGAAAAAGGGCGGGCCGTCCTCACGCTGGAAACGATCGACCATTTCCTGCCGTCGCTTCACCGCCGTGCCACCGTGGAGGACGAGCCCGCCCCGGCCGAAGACGCGGGCGAGGTGGTTCTCGAGCGGGTCGGTCAGCTCGCGGAATTGGGTGAAAATGAGCGCTTTTTCCCCGCGCGAGGCGATTTCCTCGCAGAGTTCGGCGAGGCGCAGGAACTTGGCGCTGTGGGCGGGATCGTAGGTGCCCGACTTGGCGAGTTGGTCGGGATGATTGCAGATCTGTTTGAATCGCATCAGGTAGGCGAGGACGAGCCCCCGCCGCTCGATCCCGGAGACCTTGTCGAGAGACTCGGCGAGGGTCTTCGCGGCGCGTTCGTAAAGGCGCGCCTGGGCCGGGACGAGTCCGCACGAGACCTTCATTTCCGTCTTGTCGGGCAGGTCGGCGATGATGCTTTTGTCGGTCTTGAGGCGTCGCAGGATGTAGGGTGCGACGAGGCGGCGGAGCGGCGCGTAGTGGACCGATTCTCCGCTCTGGAGGCTTTTGACGAAACTGCGGAAACGGGTCGCGTTGCCGAGGAGCCCGGGATTGATGAAATCAAAGAGCGACCAGAGATCGCCGAGTTGGTTCTCGACGGGAGTGCCGGTGAGGGCGATGCGCGCATCGGCCTGGAGCTGCTTCACCGCCTTGCTTTGCCCTGCGGCGGGGTTCTTGATGGCCTGGGCCTCGTCGAGCACGATCCAGCCCCATTGGGTGGCGCGGATCCAATCGAGCCGGGCGACCATGCCGTAGGTGGTGATGACGAGGTCGAAGGCGGCGAGCTCCTTCGCGGAAGGTGCGACGGTCTCACCGCTGGATCGGTGGACGACGAGCAATCGCAGAGATGGCGCGAAGGTCGCGGTTTCCTGTTTCCAGTTCCCGATGAGCGAGGCGGGCACGACGAGCAGGGAGGGCGGGCCGCCCGGACCCTCTTCCTGCCGTCGGAGGAGGGCGGCGAGGACCTGGATGGTCTTTCCGAGACCCATGTCGTCGGCGAGGCAGGCGCCGAGACCGGTCCTGGCGCAGAACCAGAGCCAATCGAGCCCTTTGGCTTGGTAGGGGCGCAGGGTGGCTCGCAAACCGGCGGGTGGTGGACCTGGGTCGGGCGAGGCGAGGGTCCGCAAGGTGGCGGCGAGTTCGTCGCCGGCGCGGGCAAAAGCCCAGCCTTGTTCCTCCTCGACGGTGCTTGATTCACTGAGATCGGTCGGGGCTCCGGCGAGGAGGCGCATGCCTTCGATGAAGGGGATGCCGTCGGTGGCGATGGATTTCCAATGATCGAGCGCTTCCCGCAACTTCTCCCGATCGACCTCGATCCATTGTCCCTGGAAAAAGACGAGCCCGTCTTCGTCGCCGGCGAGGAGAGCATCGATCTCCTTTTGCGTGAGGGCTTTGCCTTCGACGACCACTTCCAGCTTGAAATCGAGCAGGGCCTGGAGGCCGATCCCGGCCCCCTTCTTTTGCCCCACGACGGCGGAGACCTGCGGGCGGGTTCCCCGCTTCCGCCACCAGTTCGGCAGGCGTATGAGCAGCCCGGCGTCTTCATACTTCGGGACGGAGCGGAGGAATTGATAGGCCTCCTCCGGGCTCCACGCGAGCGGGTGGAACACGTCGCCGCTCTCCATGAGATCCGCCATCAGCGGGCACGACTTGGCGGCCGCGTGAATGGGGGTGAGCAGCTTGAGGAGCGAGGATTTGTCCTTTGCTCCGCCATATTCCTGCAGTGCCTTGCCGAGCGGGAGCTGGCTCAGTCTTCCGGCCTGGGACAGTCCCGAGGCATAGGTCGCGAGAAAGGCGAAAGGGCATTCGGGATCGGCCTTGTTCTCCGCGAGGTGCAGGGTGACACGTCCGACCCTCGACCAGGCCGGCGCGCGGGTTTGCAGGAAAGCGGCGAGGGTGTTTTTGCCTCCGATCCGCTCCCGTGTCCACGCATCGAGCTGGTTCCAGAGGGAAAGCAGCAGGTCCGGGGAGAGGTATTCGGCACCGCGCATCGGCGGCGCATCGAGGATCCACCCTGCCAGGGTCGCGGCGTCGGGCGCGGGGATCAGCGGCAGGGCATCGACTTCGTCGGGGATCTGGCACAGCTCGCGCACGAAGGTATCGGCGATGCTTTTCCAGTAACGGACCGTATCGTCGGCTCCCTCGCTGGAAGCATGCCCGCCGAGAGCGATCAGACCGGCTTCGTTGCCTTCCGAAAACGCGCGGGCGAGGGCCTTTCCCGGGCCCCGGTAGAGCAGGGCGCCACCTGGCGTGAGTTCGAAGGAGTCGCAGGTCGATGAGAGGGTTTCGGAAGACGTCGCGGCGCTGGGCATGGGCGTCGAAGCCTTGGCCGGAATGGAGGGAGAAGCAAGAGGGAAGCGGCTGGCGCGGCTCTTATCTGGGGGCCGCCCCGACGAGCTCGCGGATGGCGGTGATATAATTCGCAAGACTCTCGCCGGGGTTCAGCTCCTGCGATTTCTCGAGGTGTTCGAGGGCTTTTCCGTAATCGGCGGCGGCGACGAGGAGCCGGCCGTGGGCGAGGTGGGCGGCGGCGGCGGTCGCGGGGATGCGGGCGGCCTGTTCGAGCAGCATCTCCGCCTCGACCTTTTGTCCGGCCTCTTCGCGGAAACGGGCGAGGAGGAGGAGGCACTCGCCGTCGAGCGGCTCGCGCCGGAGCCACTCTTCGACGCGTCGCGCCCCTGCCACGGCATCGCCGGTCTCCAGCTCGAGCACGGCGCGGGCGCGGGTGAGGCGGGAGACGATCTCTTTCTCTCCCGTCGCCGGATCGAAGGCGGCGCGGTAATCGGCGACGGTGTCGAGGGTCGTCACATACTCTTTCGCTCGTGCCCGGTCGGAATTCGAAAGGAGGAGCTCGAGGGCTTCGACGGCGCGGAAAGGCGACGGCGGGGCCGGGGTGGCAAGAGCGGTCTGATAACGCTCGAGGGCGAGGGCGGGCAGGTCGTTCTGCAGATACAGGTGGCCGAGGGAAAGCAGCGCGTCGGGTTCGAGGCCTCCGGCGCGGTGGACGATCTCAAGATTGGCGGCGGCGGCGAGGGACTCGTCGAGTTCATTCCAGGCATCGGCTTGGGCGAGCCAGGTCGAGAGATCGGCCCCTCCGAGCAAGGACTGGAGGAGGCTCGCGGCCTCGCGCGGGCGCTTCAGGGCGAGGAGGGCCTGGGCCTCGCCAAGGATCCATTGGCGCTCCTCCGGCTGGGTGAGCATGGCGAGGCGGTAGGCATCGAGGGCGGCCTGATGGTGTCCGTCGCGGGCGTGGCAGTAGCCGAGGAGACCGGCGGTGAGTCCGTCCTGCGAGCCGAGGGCGAGGGCCCGGACGAGGTGATCCTTCGCTTCTTCGAAATCCTCCCGCTGGATCAGGACGACGCCGAGGTTGCGGTGGGCGTCGCGGAAATTGGGAAACAGGGTGAGGGCCGATTCGAAAAGTTTCACCGATTCATCTGCGTCCTTCGCTTCGCCGGTCTCGAAGAGATGCGAGGCGAGCGTGAAGAGCATCGCCGGGCTGTTCGCGAGGAGGGAGGATCCACGAAGGGCGGCGATGGCCTTGGCGCGGTCGTTCTCCGCCATGGCTTTGGCCGATTCCTCCAGGTAAAAAGCTTCGTCCTCGGTGATGCGGGGTTCGATGCGCGAATCGATCCCGTAGCTGGCGGTGATGGATTTGCGGAAGGTCTCGCTCTTCCAGAGCGGATCAATCGGCAAAGGCTCGGCGAGGGCGTTGGCGAGCCAGGCCGAAAAAAGAACGCAGATGGAGTAAAAAAGTCGCATCACGATTTCAAAATGAGTGGCCAGCGGAAAATGGCGTTGACGGCCCGCCCGTCCTTTTTCGGCGGAGTGAAGCGAGCCCGGGTGGCGAAGGATCGGGCCATCGCGGTGAAGTCGTCGTGGGGGCTCTCGAGGACGCGCCTCACGGTGACGATGCCGCCGCTGCTGATCTGCACCTCCAGCACGACCTTGGCCTGGGTCACTCCTGCCCTCTTTTGCGAGGCGGGGAAGGTGACGTTGGGCTTGTTGACCAGTTTCGGCTGGGAATCGAGATCGGCCGAGGCGAAGAGCATCTGCGCCAGCGGTGCTTCCTGTTGCGGGGCGAATTCGGTGCGGTTGAGGCGCAGATCGAGATCGCGTTCGAGCGAGGCCTTCACGGCGGGTGCGACGGAATCGAGTTCGATCTGGAGCCGTGGCAGGTCGGGCGGGGGGGGCGGCGGAGGCGGCGTCGTCTCGGGCGGTGGAGGCGGCGGGGCGGGCAGACTGACGGGCTGGATCGACTCGAGCCCGCGCAGGGTCAGGAGCGGGGCGTTGTCCTCACGCACGATGCGCATGGCCACGAGAAAGAGAAGCAGCCCGCCGGTGAGTCCGGCGGCGGTCGCGAGTCGGAGGAGACCTCCCGGGAGCGTGTCCTGGCGATCAATCATTCACGGTGGAGACAAAAACGTTTTCCGCACCCGCGAGGCGGGCTTCATCGAGGATGGAGACGGTGGCTTCGGTCGGCGTCTCGCGGTCGGCCTGGATGATGACGGGCATGGGATCCTGCTTGATGAGGCGGGAGACGACCGATCGCACCCCGGCCACGCCGATCTCGCGCCCTCCGTAAAAGACCTGTCCGGTGCGGGTGACGCCGAGGAGGATGGAATTGCGCTCGAGATCCTGCTGGGTCGCGGCGCGGGGTTTGTTCACCTCGATGCCCGTCTCTTCGACGAAGACGGTCGTGACGATGAAGAAAATGAGAAGGATGAAAACCACGTCGATGAGGGGCGAGATGTCGATCTCGCTCTTCACTCCGGCTTCGAGTTCGCCGAGTCGCTGGAATCTGCGGGCCATGGATCAGGCGGGGCGTTTCCCGAGCTCGCCGAGGAGGCGGGATTCGATCTGGTGGAAATGGAGGACGAGGGCGTCGTGCCGGGCCTTCAGCCACGCACAGACGATGAAGGTGGGGACGCCGATGACCAGTCCGGTCTCGGTCGTGATGAGGGCTTCGAAGATGCCTTTGGAGATCACGTCGATGGGCTTTTCGGCGACATTGGCAGCCATGCCGTCGAAGGTGGTGAACATGCCCGAGACGGTGCCGAGCAGCCCGAGGAGGGGGGCTGCGCTGATCATGACGAAAGCGAAGGGAAAACGCCGGTCGGGCCGGGAGAAGAGCCGCTGGCCGACTTCCTGCAGGGTGCGCCCGGGGTCGGTGGCGCGGGAGAGCTCGTCGGAGAGGCGGGCGAAAATCTCGGGCGTGCCGTTCGGCTGGCGCAGGAGGCGGGTCCACTCGCGCGGGGTGAGGAGGGTGGCCTCGGGAAAGCGGAGCGCGTTCCACAGACCCATGAGGGCGTAGGCGATCGCGAAGGCGAGCAGGATCAGCGCCCAGAAAAGCCATCCGCCGCCGGAGCCGATGGCTTGGAGTTCCGTGAGGATCTTTTCAAGCGAGATCATGGATTCTTGATTCCGTTGAGGAAGGCGAGACTCGTCATTTCCATGACGGACTTGATGCCCTGGATTTTCCGGGAGAGGAGCGAATGGGCGATCAGCGCGGGGATCGCCACGACGAGTCCGAACTCCGTCGTGATGAGGGCTTCGGAGATCCCCGAGGCGAGCGATTTCGCATCGCCCGTGCCGAAAACGGTGATGAGGCGGAAGGTCTCCATCATCCCCGTGACGGTGCCGAGCAGCCCGAGGAGCGGTGCCGTCGCCGAAGCGATCGCGATGAGGGGCAGGCCGCGCTGGAGCCCCGGAGTGGACTCGAGGAATTTCTCGAAGAGAGCCTCCTCGACATCGTCGCGCGAAGCCTTGGGATTTTCCGAAACGATCGTGATGCCACGCTCGAGCAGGGTGCGCGCGGGATGGCGGATACCGGAGGCCGCGGTCATGGCCTCGGCGGGGCGTCCGTCATTGAGCGCGCCGAGGACCTTTTGCACCGATGCGGCGGAGAATTCACGGATGCGGGAGAGCTGCACCCATTTGAGGATGGCCGCGACGAGGGCGATGAGGGCGAGGAGGAGGATGGGGTAGACCCAGAAGCCGCCCTGCTTCACGTGGGTGAGAAGATCGGTCTCGGTCTCGCTGAGGGCCACGGCCGATCCCATCGTCGGATCGAAGGAAAGGCTCGCGGATTTTCCTTCGATGAGGGCGGCGATCGCACCCGCCGGGACGCTCCGATCGACGACGCGGGGGCGCAGGTCGGATCCTTCGCCGACGAGGCCGGAGAGACTGCCATCGGTGGCGAGGAACCAATGCACCGGTCCGGCCTTGGCGAAAGTGCCGGGAACGAGCCTGCCATCCGCGGCGACCGCCTCACCCGGAATCGTGGCGACGGCTCCGCCGCTCTGGAGTTGTCCGAGGACGAGGGCGGCGAGCGCCGGATTGGCGGTGGCGGCGTCAGCCGGGGCGGCGTCAGCCGGGGCGGGTTCGCCGGGCTGGGGCAGCATGGCGAGGCCTTTGCTCGTCTCCCAGGTGCGGCGGAAGTCGAGGAAAAGGCTCTCGATGTAGAGTTTTTCATCCCGCCAGGCCTTCAGATCGGCTTCGGCTTTGGCAAGGTCGGCTTCGGCGCCATCCTTGCTGGTGCGGGCGAGATCGGCCTGACGGCGTTTTTCGCGGAGATCGGCGGCGATTTTCTCCGCTTCGTTGGCGAGTGGCGGTTTTTCGGCGGCGATGGTGGCGCGGAGCGCGGCGAGTTCATCGAGGGCGGCGCGGAGGTCGCGGTCGATCGAGGCGGCGGCGGTGGCGAGGTCGGAGCCGGCGACCGGGGGCTCCTGGGCGTGTGACCTCGGTGCCGACAGGATCACGAAAGTCGCGGCGACGATCAGAAGCCGGAGGGGGAGGGGCGATCTCATTCTGCCCCCTCCTTTCCGGCTCCGGCGGCGGTGTTGCTGATCGGCAACTCGACAAAAGCGGGGACGGCGCGGCGCGCCTGGATCTCGATGGCCGGGCGGACTCGCGCGGCGAGGGAGTTGTCCTCCGTCCAGATCCAGCCATTCCCGCCGGGCACCCCGTGGCCGCTGTGTTTGCCTGCGGCATCGACATACCAGGCCTGGGTGAGGCCTAGATAAAGGATCTCCACCTCGCGGCGCTCTCCGCCGATCTCGCGTACCTCGGTGTCGATCGTGAGGGCGTTCTGGAATTCCAGGCAGGCTTGCAGGACGAGGAGGACGTCCCGCGCGCGGTTTTGGAGCGGCTGATCGGCTTCGGGCGATTCGAGGCGGATGAGGGACTCCTGG
>JALRFZ010000743.1 GCA_023253615.1 Verrucomicrobiales bacterium
CCGGACCAGTCGAGCGCGCCGCGTTCCATCGACTCCTGCAACCCGCCCCCCATCACAACCCCCTCGATCGAGGCCGCCTCGAGGCCGCAGACATCCGCCATCTGCGCGAAGGCACGGCCGCGGTCGAACGCGAAGAGCACGTTGCCGAGGTCGAAGTAGACGAATGCGGGTCGCATCGCCGGCCGGGGGCAGGGGCGGCGGAGGCTCCGCCCGGCACGCACCGCGGCGGCTTTCACGCCCGACGTGGACATACTATCCTGCCCCCGGTCGATCGGCATACGCCCCGGAGCAGCAAGGTAGCCCATGGCCGGTTTGAATCGCACGAGCGCCCGGATCACGCAGCCCCGTTCCCAGGGGGCCTCCCAGGCCATGCTCCTCGGCACCGGCCTGCAACCCACCGACCTCGACAAGGCGCAGGTGGGCATCGCGAGCATGTGGTACGAGGGCAACCCCTGCAACATGCACCTGGACCGGCTGGCGGCGCGGGTGCGGGAGGGGGCCGTGGATCGGGCGGTGGCGGTGTTCGTAGCCCGCCTGGAAGTCGGACCAGAAATGATGGACGAGTTGCCAGAGGGGCGACGCTCGGGGACGGCGCGGGCGATAGACGGAGGGCATGGAAACTGTTCTAAAGAGCAGTTTAATGATTGCCCAGTGTTTTTGCGTAGACCCAGTGTTTTTGCGTAGAATTGCCGGATGGGGAGAGCGTCAAGGTCAGCTGCGCAGTCGTCTGCTGATCGATTCCGGATCCTGGCGTAGATCGAGGATGGCGACAATGGCGAGGCGGTCGCCGTGGAGTCCGTAAAACAATCCGAAAGGAGTGCCGTGGATCACTAGGCGCCTGACGGGTGGCTCGTAGACCGGTCCCGATTCGGGAAACAGCCGGAGCCGCGCGATGGAACGGTCCACCGCATTGTAAAAGGCATCCCCGTAGCGCTCGAAGTGCTGTTGGAAGTCTGCATCGGCTGAAGAAGTGAAGAAATGTTCTTCAATCTCCATCTACGCTTTTCCGAGTCTCCGCCGGATCGCCTCCCAGGTGGTTCCCAGCCCGGGGTTTGCCTGGAACTCCTCCCATCGTTCCCGGATCAGTTCCCGCTGCGCCTCATTCTGCGGGACCGCCGCGGGATCTTCGGCAACGGCGTCCCACAACTCACCGGCTAACAACCACTTCTCCTGAGGCGAAAGGGCCGCAATTTCAGGTAGGCGCTCGGCGATCATAGATCAAGGGTATTGGCGGGACACCGACGTGTCAACTCGGCGCTTCGTGCAGCGGTTTGATGAGCGGTTTAGCGGATAGCGGTTTGGCTTTTAGTTTTCGAGGTTGGGCGCAAGCCACTTCTCCGCCATTTCCAAACTCATCCCCTTCCGCCCCGCATAATCCTCCAACTGGAGCGCTTCGCTCAGCTTTTTAGCAGGTAGCGGTTTAGCGATTAGGTTCATGAGGGTGTGCGCGCGCGCAGGATACTCATCCCTCCAAATTCGGTGCAAGCCACTTCTCAGCCACTTCGATGCTGATGCCCTTCCTCGCCGCGTAATCTTCGAGTTGGTCGCGTCCGATTTTTCCCACCCCAAAATACCGCGCCTTCTCCCCAAAGAAATACAACCCACTGACACTGCTCGGCGGGAACATGGCGTAGCTGGTGGTCAACTGCATTCCGACCTTCTTCTCGACGTCGAGCAGATCCCACAGCGCCTGCTTCTCGGTATGATCCGGGCACGCCGGATAACCCGCGGCGGGGCGGATGCCGCGGTACTTCTCATCAATCAACTCCTCCACGCTCAGATTCTCGCCGATCCCGAAGCCCATGAACCGGCGCACCTTGCGGTGGAGCCATTCGGCGAGGCCTTCGGCGAAGCGGTCGGCGAGGGCCTGGATGAGGATGGCGGTGTAGTCGTCGTGTTTGTCGCGGAAGGTCTTGGCATACTCCTCGACCTCGTTCCCGGCGGTGACGGCGAAGGCGCCGAGGTAGTCGGCGCGTCCGCTCTCAAGCGGGGCGACGAAGTCGGCGAGGCTCTGGAAGGGGGTGCCGGCCTGGACCTTTTCCTTCTGCTGGCGCAGGAAGTGGAACGTCGTGAGGATATCCTTCCGGGTTTCGTCGGTGAAGAGGGCGACGTCCTCTCCGGTGGAGGCGGCGGGCCAGACGCCCCAGACGCCGCGGGCGTGGACGCGGTGGTTGGCGACGAGGTCATCAAGGATCCGCCGGGCGTCGTCGTAGAGTTTCCGGGCCTCGGCTCCGTGTTGCTCGTGCTTTAAGATCTTCGGGAAGACGCCGCGCAGCTCCCAGGCGTGGAAGAAAGGAGTCCAGTCGAAGACCTCGACGATCTCGGCGAGGGGGACGGGGTCCTCGAGGAAGGAGCCGATGCTCTCCGGAGTGGCGATGTCGGCGGTGGCCCAGTCGATCGCGAATTTCTGGCGCATCGCCTCCTCGTAGGGGATGTAGACGGCGCTGGAGCCCTTGCCGGCGAAGAGTTCGCGTTCCTTCACCTCGCGGGCCTGGTGCTCTGCGAGGAAGGAATCGCGGAGATTCTCGGAGAGGAGGGAATTGCAGACGCCGACGACGAGGGAGGCGTCGACGACGTGGACGACGGGCTGCGAGAAGTGCGGGGCGATCTTGATGGCGGTGTGGGCGCGCGAGGTGGTGGCCCCGCCGATGAGGAGGGGCTGCCTGACGCCGCGCTTCTCGAATTCCTTGGCGTTGTAGATCATCTCATCGAGCGAGGGCGTGATGAGTCCGCTGAGGCCGATGATGTCGGCCTTGTGTTCCGCCGCGGCGGCGAGGATGCGGTCGCAATCGACCATGACGCCGAGATCGACGACCTTGTAGCCGTTGCAGCCGAGGACGACGCCGACGATGTTTTTGCCGATGTCGTGGACGTCGCCTTTGACCGTGGCGATGACAAACACGGGGGCCTTGTCCTCGTCGCCCTCCTTTTTCTCGGCGAGCATGTAGGGCTCGAGGTAGGCGACGGCCTTTTTCATGACGCGGGCGCTCTTGACGACCTGGGGGAGGAACATCTTGCCGGCTCCGAAGAGCTCGCCGACGACCTTCATGCCGTCCATGAGCGGGCCCTCGATGACGGCGAGGGGTTTGCCAAGGGCGGCGCGGGCCTCCTCGGTGTCCTCCTCGATGTAGTCGGTGATGCCCTTGACGAGGGCGTGGGTGATGCGCTCGAGCACAGTGCCGCTGCGCCAGCTTAGGTCGGGTCCGCTCTGTTTGTCGCGCGACTGGGTGCCGGCGGCCTTGAGCTGCTCAGCGTGCTCGATGAGGGCCTCGGTCGCGCCGGGATGGCGGTTCAAAAGGACGTCCTCGACGAGTTCCTTCAGCTTCGGCTCGATCTCGTCGTAGACCTCGAGCATGCCGGCATTGACGATGCCCATGTCCATGCCGGCCTGTCCGGCGTGGTAGAGGAAGGCGGCGTGCATGGCCTCGCGCACGACGTTGTTGCCGCGGAAGGAGAAGGAGATGTTCGAGACGCCGCCGCTGACCTTGGCCCCGGGCAGGTTCTGCTTGATCCAG
>JALRFZ010000044.1 GCA_023253615.1 Verrucomicrobiales bacterium
AGACTCGCCGTGACCAAGGACACTCTCAGCAGCGCAACTTCCAAAGCGAGTTTAAGCGGAATTTCCAGCGCGGATTCGGCAATAGCAACTCCGGCAACAAGCATTCTGCTCGCCCGCATCGCAAACCCTTCGTGCGTCCACGTACTGACTCTTACCATGTAGAGCAGATCCTTCATGCCAACGGAGCTGCTCTGCCTGCTCCGCCTCCCGCCAACGGCGCAGCCGGCCAGCCTCTTCATTTCGCATTCAACGTGCAACCCGTCATCGAGCAGACCCACAAGTTGGACCCTGACCTCGAAGTTCGTTTTGACTCGTCTGATGAGGACCATGTTGACGCCGCGGACGCGCCCAAGCTCAAGGCCGGCGTTGTCCCCGTCGACGACCCTGACAAGCCCAAGTGCGACGACGATGAGCCCGAGGTTTTCGATCGGGGAAAAGATCGCGCTGCGCGCGCCGATGACGATGCGCGCCTTTTGGTCGAGCACCTTGCGCCATTCATCGTGACGCTCGCCTTCGGAGAGATTGCTGTGGAGGATCGCGACGCGATCCTTGATCTTCGCGAAGCGCTGTTTGAAGCGGTCGGCCGTCTGCGGGGTCAGGGCGATCTCGGGCACGAGGACGATGGCCCCCTTCCCCGCCTCGATGGCGTGTTGGATGGCCTGGAGATAGACTTCCGTCTTGCCGCTGCCGGTGACACCATAAAGGAGAATCGGGCGCGTCTTTTCACCCCGCTCGAGACGCTCCGTCGAGGCCCGGATCTGGGCGAGCACGGCGGCCTGCTCGTCATTGAGCACAAGCGGCGCCGACTCGACATAATCGACCGACTCGAGCGGATCCCGCGTCACAATGCGGTCGATGACACGCACGAGACCCCGCTCCTCCAGCGCCTTCACCGCGGTGCGGGGAATGCCAAGATCGCCGGTCAGTTCCGCCAAGCCCGTCGTCCCGCGCATCGAGAGCAGGGAGAGCGCCTCCTTTTGCTTCGCCTGTCGCGCGCCGAAGCCGGCGAGGAGCGACTCGTCGACCGTCGCGAGCAGCTCCACCGCCTTTTCCTTCTTCCGCTTCTCCTCCTCCCCGCGTGAGGGTTTCGGCAACATCGTGCGGATCACCGTCTCGATCGGGGCGAGGTAAAAGGTCGCGATCCACTCCGCGAGTTTCATCAGGCCCGGCGTGAGGAAGGCATCGTCCGAGACCGTGCCGAGGATGGGCTTGAGCTGGTAGCGCAGTCCCTCCGTCTCGACCCACTCGACCTCGGTGACGGTGCCGATGGCGCTGCGGTTGCGCAGGGGCACGCGCACCCGTTGGCCGGGCGAGACCTCGACCGTCTCGGGCGCGAGGTAGGAGAAGGTCAGGTCGCTCGTCGCACCGTCGATGAGGACTTTGACTGCCCGCTCTTTCGCCATGATCCCTCCTCGACGGTCACCCGCGGACTCAGCCGGTGAAGAAACGCTTCGCTTTCTCGAAGAAACTCTCGCCGACGGGGTGATTCTTGTCGGTGACGGTCCCGGCGAACTCGTGGAGGAGGCGCTCCTGATCCTTCGTGAGTTTCACCGGCACCTCGACCTGCACGTTCACGAGGAGATCGCCCTTGCGACCCGTCTGGAGGTCCGGGATGCCTTTTTCCCGGAGGCGGAAGGAAGTGTTCGTCTGCGTGCCGGGCGCGATCTTCACCGAGGCCTGGCCTTTCAAGGTCGGCACGGTGAGCTCGCCCCCGAGGGCGGCGAGAGTGAAGGGCAGCGGCACCTCGCAATACAGGTCCGAACCGTCGCGCTCGAAGACCTCGTGCTCCTTGATGTGCACCACGACATAAAGATCGCCGGGCGTGCCGCCCTGCTGTCCCGCATCGCCGTGTCCGACCGAGCGGAGCCGCCCGCCATCGATCATGCCCGCGGGAATTTTCAATTTGATCCGGCTGCTGCCTTTGACGCGGCCTTCGCCGGAGCAATCGCGGCAGGGATTCGTGATCGACTCGCCGACGCCCCCGCAAGAGGGACAGGGCTGCTGCACTTGGAAAAAGCCGCGGCTCGTGATGACCTGGCCCACGCCGCCGCAGGTCGAGCAGGTCCGCACATCGGCGCGCCCGCCCTGGGCGCCGGTGCCGGTGCAGGTCTCGCAGGAAACGAGTCGCTCGATCTTCAACTCTTTCTCGACCCCATCGGCGGCCTCTTCGAGCGAGATCTGGAGATCGTAACGCAGGTCCGAGCCCCGCTTGCGGCGTTCGGTGCGGGCGGCGCGGCCTCCCCCGCCGCCGAAAAATTCCTCGAAGATGCTGCCGCCCCCTCCGCCACCGCCGAAGACCTCGCGGAAAATGTCGAAGGGATCGACGCCGCGCCCGCCGGCCGAGGGACCCGTGCCCTGGCTGAAGGCGCGGTGGCCGTAGCGGTCGTAGGCGGCCCGTTTTTGTTCGTCGGTGAGGATCTCGTAGGCCTCGCCGATCTCCTTGAATTTGTCCTCCGCCTCCTTGTCATCCGGATTCTTGTCCGGATGGTACTGCATGGCGAGGCGCCGGTAGGATTTCTTGATCTCGGCGCCCGAGGCATCGCGCGAGACTTCCAGCACTTCGTAGTAGCAGCGTTTTTCCATGGCTCAGGATTCGGTGCCGGGACCCGACGAGACGACGACGTTGGCGGCGCGGAGAAGGCGATCCTTCAAGCGGTAACCGCGGCGCAGGGTGTAGATGATGTGGCCTTCGGGGACCTCGGCGTGCGGCTCCTGCTTCAGGGCCTCGTGCACGTTCGGATCGAAGGCGACGCCGTCCGAGGGGACGATCTCCACGCCCTGGTCGCCGAGGAAATCCTCGAGCTGTTTGCGGACCATGCCCATGCCCTGGAGGATGATCGAGCCGGTGCCCTCGGCGGATTCGGCGGCCTTCAAGCCCATCTCGAAATTGTCGATGACGGGCAGCAGTTGCTCGAGGAGACCGCGGTTCGCGTATTGGATGGCCTCGAATTTCTCACGCGCCATGCGCTTGCGGAAGTTGTCGAGGTCGGCGGTGGCCCGTGCCGCGACATCCTTCCACTTCTCGATTTCGCCGGCGGGATCGCCGTCCGCGGCCGGGGTGGCTGCTTCCGTGAAATCGACTTCGACGGCGACGGATTCGGGGATCTCGTTCTCTCCCGTTCCGGCACCGGATTCGACCGGATCGGGACCTTCTGATTCTGTTGGATTTGTCATGCCTGCCTGGAGTCGCGCCGCGGGGCGCCTTTTCGCCCCGTGAGACGACGCGGGCCGGGACTATTCACCTTTTCTTGATGGCAATCAAGGTGATGTCGTCGCTTTGGGCGGTGCCCTCGGAAAAGCACCGCAGTTCCGACAGGACGGTATTCACGAGATCCTGCGCGGGCAGCTCGTGGTGCTCCACCAGCATCCGGCAGAGGCGCTCGATCCCGAATTCATCGCCCTTCGGATTCTCACCCTCGATGATGCCGTCGGTGTAAAGGAAGAGGACGTCGCCCGATTCCATCTGGAAGCGGTAATCCTTCACGTTGCGCTTGAAGACCGGGCCCTCGTCGATCCCGGCGGCGAGGCCGGAGATCTCGATCACCTCGGTCGCTCCCGTCTCCTTGCGGAAGAGGATGGGCGGCTCGTGGCCCGCGCGGGCCACCGTCACCTCCTTCGAGCCCCGCTCGAGGATGAGATAAAGGAGGCTCACGAACATGTCCTCGCGGATGTCGGGAAAGATCGAGTGGTTCACCGAATGCAGGACCGACGCGGGCGAGAGATTTTCCGGCGCCCGGCTGCGGAGATTCGACCGGCACATCGCCATGATCAGGGAAGCCGCGATCCCCTTCCCGCAGACGTCGCCGATGGCGATGCCGTAGCGGTCCTCGTCGACCCTGACATAATCATAATAATCCCCGCTGACGTGCCGGGCCGCCTTGTACTCCGCGGCCACCTCGTAGTCCCTCAGTTCCGGCGCCGAGCGTGGCAGGAGCACGCGCTGGATCTCGCTGGCCTGGTTCAGCTCGCGCTCGAAACGACGCTTTTCCGCCGCATCGGAGTGGGCGATGGCGCTGCCGAGGGCGAAGGCGCTCTGCTCCGCGATGCTGCCGAAGACCTCCTCGTCGTTCCGGCTGAAATCGTCCCCGCCCCGGCGCGTCACGATCAGCACGCCGACGGCGCGGCGCGCGTAGACCAGCGGCGTCGCAATGAACCGCACCCCGGCGATGAAGCGCGGATCCGGGTCGCTGCCCGCGAACCCCTGGCTCAGCGACAGATCCGGCACGTGGAGGACGCCACCCTCGCGCAGGACCCGCCCGATGAACGACTCCGCCGGGATCAGCGAGGAAAGGCGGATGTAGCTGCGATACTGGCTCTCCGCGTCCGCGTCGTTCCTCTCCGCGAGGATCTCGGGCGGCACCGGCAGCACCGGCGCGGTGGCCGCCGACTGGTAGACCGGCACGAGGCGGTTCGTCTCGGGATCGATGAGGTAGAGGATGCCCGCGTCGCCTTTGATCACCTCCGCGACCCCGTCCACGATGTAGCGGTGCAGGTTTCCCGCCGACCGGTCGGCCTGCAGCTTCTCCCCGAGGCCGTGGAGGAAGTCGAACATGCGCCGTTCCTCCACCTCGATGGCGTCCCGCTCGCGCGCCAGCCTCTCGACGGCGCGGCGCTGCTGCCGCCACATCCAGACACCCGCGGCGATGGCGATCGCGAGGAGGGCGGCATAGACGACGTGTTCCATGGGGTGCCGCGGGGAGTCCTCACTTGTCCGCCGTCTGCGCCTCGAGTTCCTGTCGGAGAAATTCCACCACGTCGCAAAAGCGGCCCCGGTTCTCCTCGTTCGCGGCGATGAGGGCCTCGTGCGCGTCGAGGACGAATTCGGCATGCTCGATCCGGTCGAGCCGCCCGCAACAGGCGGGCTTCGCCAGGTTCTCGGCGACGAGCTCGCGCTCGCGCAGCCAGCGCGTCCCCTCGAGGTCGATGCCGATGCGGTCGTCGAGACCCAGCTTGCGGATCGACTTCGCGTTGCGCTCGCCCGGATTGATGACATCGACGCCGCCGGCCGGATCGTCCGAGATCACCCGCGTCGCGAGACGGTAGAGCATGCCGATGAAGGTCGAATCGATCCCCCGGCAATCGCCGAGGTCGATCACGAAACGCCGCCAGCCCTTCTCAAAGCGCCCGGCGAGGAATTCCTTGATGCACGCGGCGTTCTCGTGGTTCGCCGACCCGCTCACTCTCACCCAGGCCACCGAGCCCAGGCATCCGACTCGTATGGATTCTTCCGCACTCACGAAGAAAAGGGCTTACCCCCGCAGGTCAACTGCGACCCGGACTGCTCTCGGGACTCCCGCACCGGACGACCCGGACCGGCGGGAGGGATTGGGGTGACTTCAGTCTGATGGCTCATGCGATCAGCGCGAAAAGGTTACTGCCAGAGGTAGGACTTGTACTCGGCCACCGTGGTGCCGTTTTCGACGATCGTGGCACGCCACTGGGTGACCTTGCCGTTCCCGTGGTAATCGTCGCCGATGACGCGGAATTCCGTCTCGTTCGTGCGCTTCGGCGCCTCGACGCGGACCTCCTGCGTGTGGATTTGCAGCCCCGTCCTGCCCTGCCGGTATTCCAGGCGCACCGTGGCGGGTGCGCGCGTCTCCGTTTTCCAGAAGACGGTGAGGTAGTTGCCGTAGAGATCGCGCCGCTCCGACGCCTCCACCGCCCCGTGGAGATGACGGCGGTGCTCGAACTCGATCATCCGGTCCTCCGTCTTTACGATCGGGCCGCTCTGCAAGTGATACGGGTTGACCTTCGTGATCGCCACGGGACCGCCCGAAGGCGCCGTGCAACCGGCGATGAGCCCGCAGGCCCCCGCAATAAAAATGCTCGTCAATCCCGCTTTCATCCGTGGGTGTGAACCAATAGCTTTCGCCAGCTTCCGGGGCTTGTCATGTGGAAAGTGACACACCCGGAAAGTTACGCCGGATTTCGGAAGAGGGAAAATGAAAACCGCTCTCACGGCTTGCGTTCGGCGGCTTTCACCCGATCCCACGCCGCATCCATCTCCGCGAGGGAGGCCTCGCCGGGCCGCCGGCCTTCCGCGCGCAGCGCATCTTCCACCGCGCGGAAACGACGCACGAATTTCCGGTTCGCCGCGTCGAGGAGGATCTCGGCCTCGTGCCCGGCCTTGCGCGCGAGATTGACGACGGCGAAAAGCAGGTCTCCGATCTCTTCGGCGATCTCCGCCTCATCACCCGCCGCCAACACCGCCGCGACCTCGTCGATCTCTTCGCGCACCTTTTCCAGCACCGGCGCCAGCTCCGGCCAGTCGAAGCCGACCGTGGCCGCCTTTCGCTGGATCTTCGCCGCCGCAAGCAGGGCCGGCTGGCCCTCGTTCGCTTTCCGGATGAGATAACCCTCTTGGCTCCCCGACCCGACAGGGTCTGATGCCGGACCGGTGGAAGAGCCGGCAGCCGCCTTTTCCCCCGCCTTGATCGCATCCCATTGGGAAAGCACCGCCTCCGGTGTCTCGGCGGTGGCTTCGCCGAAGACGTGGGGATGGCGGCGGATCAGCTTTTCACAAATCGCGTTCGCGACATCGCCGATATCGAACCGACCCGATTCCGAGGCAATCTCGGCGTGGAAAAAAGGCTGCAGGAGGAGATCGCCGAGCTCATCGACCAGTTCATCACGGTCTCCGCCCCGCACCGCCGCAGCCACCTCGTAGGCCTCTTCGAGGAGATGGCGGACGAGGCTCCCGTGGGTCTGCTCCGCGTCCCAGGGACAGCCGCCGGGGGCTCGGAGGAGATGCATGATGCGGCGGAGCCGCTCCAGCGGCGGCAGGTCTGGGGAAGGGATCTCGTGGGGCATGGTGGGCGGGCGATTGGACAAGTCGCGGTCGTGGCCTTACCTAAACGTGTCACTCCCCATGGCCAAGCACCGATTTTTTCTCCCGGCCGATCGCTGGAATCCCGATTGCCTCATCCTCGAAGGCGAGGAGGCGCATCATTGTCTCGACGTGATGCGCTGCCGCGAGGGCGATCGTATCATCGTCTTCAACGGCGCCGGTACCGAAGCCGAGGTCGAGATCACCGCGGCCTCCCGCGGATCGGTCGCCCTTTCCACCCGGCTCGTCCTCAACACGCCGCGCCCGACCGTCGCCATCACCCTCGGCCAAGCCGTGCCCAAGGGAAAAAACATGGATCTCATCATCCAGAAAGCGACCGAGCTCGGCGCCTCGCGCATCGTCCCGCTCCTCTCCGAGCGCACCGTGGTGCAACTCGATGGCGAGGACCCCGGGAAGAAACGCCAGAAATGGCAACGTGTCGCGATCGAGGCCTGCAAGCAATGCGGGCAGAACTGGGTGCCCGAAGTCGACGCCCCCGTGAAAGTCGAGGCCTTCCTCCGCCAGGTGAAGGATCCGCTCCGCCTCATCGCCGCGATCGGACCCGATTCCCGGCCGCTCAAGACCCTACTCGCCGGGCGCACCCAGGCGGGCGAGGCGTCCCCCGACGCCGCCACCGTGATGATCGGCCCCGAGGGCGACTTCACCCCTGCCGAGATCTCGACCGCCCTTTCCCACGGATTCCTCCCCCTCTCCCTCGGCCCCATCATCCTCCGCAGCGAGACCGCCGCGATCTACGCCCTCAGCATCACCGGCCACGAATTGCGGTGAAAGTCGCGCCGCCAGGCCCCGTATCGGCTCCATGCGTTCGCGACTCCGCCACCTGCTCTCCATCGCCGCCGTCCTCGTGATCGCGGGCCTCCTGGGATTTCTCTGGATCAGTTCCTCCTTCCTCCTCACCCCGAACCGTCACGCCCTCGAGCCGCGCCACCATGCCATGCTCGGAAATCCCGCCGACTACGGCCTCGCCCTCGAACCCTTCCGGGTCACTGCCACCGATGGCATCGGACTCGCCGCGATGCTCGTGACACGGGCTGATCGCCCGGGCAAAGCCGAAAAATCGCGCCGCATGGCCGCCCTGCTGGGCCTGCCTTTCGATGGGCCCGCCCCCGCGCCGCGCGGCACCGTCTTTCTCCTCCACGGACGCAGTGGCAAAAAAGAGGACATGCTCGCCATCGCCGAGCGTTTCGTCGCCGCCGGCTACCGCTGCCTCGTCTACGATGCCCGCTGCCACGGCGGGAGCGATGGGGAAAACTGCACTTTCGGGCACGCCGAAAAAGGCGACTTCCGCTCCATCCTCGACCACACCCTCGCCCTCCTCGCGGCGCGCGGCGAAGACCCCGGCCAACTCTGCGCCATCGGTATCTCCCTCGGCGCCTCCGTCATCCTGCAATCCCTTCCCGACGAGCCCAGGCTCGGCGCCGTCGTCGCCGTGGCCCCCTTCGCGACCCTGCCCGACGTCGTGAATCACTCCGCCCGGCGGAACATCCACCGCCACATCCCCCTCTGGCTCATCGCCGGGACGATGCGCACGGGAGGCCTCCGCGCCGGCTTCGATCCTTTCCAGGTGTCACCCCTGCGCGGTGTCGCGCAATCGACGCGGCCGATCTTCTTCGTCCATGGCGAGCTCGATGCCGTCATCCCCGTCGAACACACGCGCCGCCTCCACGCCGCCGCGAAAGGGCCGAAGCAGCTCCGCCTCGTGCCCGACGGCACCCACGGCAACGTCCTCGCCAAGGGCGGAGACGCCCTCTACCACGAGATGATCACATTCTGCCTCGCGGCGGCGGGGAGGTGATCGGACGGGAATCCGCGAAGAGCTCCCCGGCCCTCGCCGGCGATCCCTGCAGCTGACGGCCCCGGCAACATTCGTCTGGATTCGCCGGCCAACGTGGTCGAAACTCCGCCGCGATGATCCGCTACCTCCTTCTCCTCACCCTGCCCCTCTACGCACTCGACCAGTGGACGAAGTGGCTCATCCTGCAGCGCTTCCCGAACTACGGCTCGCCGGAGAACCTCATCGAGGTGATCCCCGGCTTCTTCAATCTCGTCCGCGTCCACAACACGGGCATGGCTTTCGGATTGTTGAACGGGTACGAACACGCGAACTGGATCTTCGGGGGCATCGGCCTCGTCGCCCTCACCGGCATCACCCTGCTCTGGCGCCAGGGCGCGTTTCCTGACAAAATCTCCAAAACCGCCGCCGCCCTCCTCGTCAGCGGCATTTTCGGGAACCTCACCGACCGCATTCTTCCGGGACGTGGTTATGTCGTCGATTTCCTCGATTTCCAACCGCCCTTCTACGAGCTGATCGACAAGACCTCGGGCGGCCACTTCCCCTCGTTCAACGTCGCCGATTCGTGCATCTGCGTCGCGGCGGGCTTGCTGATTTTCTCCGCTTTCCGCCAGCCGGACGGCTCGAAGAAAAAGAAAAAGGCCTCGGCCTGAATCCCGTCGTCGCGATGAGCCGCAAGGGAATCCTCACCGTCGCGCTGCTCTTTCTCGTCGCCTTCCTCCTGCTGCACTTCGCCACGCGCGGCTACCGCGAGGTCGAGGCCCTGCAATCGATGGAAAAAGCCATGGCGGCGGTGCGGCGCGATTTTCCGGAGGCGCAGCCGGTCCCGGCACCGCAGCTGGCGGCTTGGATCGGCGAGGGGGAAGGGGTCGTGCTCATCGATGCGAGGGCGCCGGAGGAGTTCGCGGTGAGCCGGATCCCCGGAGCGCGCAGGGAAACCGCCATCAAAGGGGCCGCCAAGATGGCCGCCGGCGCGAAGCGGGTGGTCGTTTACGACGCCGTCGGGTTTTACTCGGCCGAAGTGGCGGATGCCCTGGGTGCCGCGGGATCCGGGGGAACGTTCTACCTCGAAGGCGGCATCTTCCAATGGGCGAACGAAGGGCGCCCCCTCGTCGACGCCGATGGCAGCCCCACCACGAAGGTCCACCCCTACAACAAGCTCTGGGGCAGGCTCCTGAAGCGGTAGCGGGCGGTGCGGGAGATCACCGCTCCCTGCCGATCACCTCCAGCAGTCTCTCCACATCGCCGGCGGTGTTGTAGCCATGCACGGCGATGCGGATGCGGCCGGCGTGGTGCATCACGTGGATTTCCTCCCGCTCCAGGGCGGCGTGGATCGCCTCCGAACGGGGATGGATGAAGGAGACGATGCCGGTGGGGAACTCCGGCCGCAGGGGAGCGAGCGGCGCGATCCCGAGATCGGCGAGTCCTTCGTGGACCCGCGCCACGAGCGGATCGGCATGGCGCGAGATCGCATCCATTCCGACTCCGTCGAGATACCGCAGCGAGGCATCGAGCGCGTAGAGCGAGACAAAATTCGGCATGCCCACGGAGAAGCTCGCCGCACCGGGCTTCGTCACCGCCTTTTCAAACCGATCCGCCTCGAAGGCGTTGGTGAGGTGGAACCATCCGCCCGCCCGGGTCGTGAGCCGCTCCGCCCCCGCCTCCGGCACGCCGATGACACAACCGCCATGGATCCCGAGAGTCCACTTGTGCGTGCTCGAGATGAGGATGTCGGCATCGGAGCAGTCGAACCCGAGCCGGCCGAAGGCCTGGGTGATGTCGACCGAGAGCACCGCCTGCGGCGCGAGCGACCGCACCGCGTCCCGCAGGGCCGGCCAATCGACGCGGAAGCCGTTGTAGAAACTCACCAGCGAGACCTGGACGAGGCGCGTCTCCGCCCCGAGAAGCGGCAGGAGATCCTCCGTCCGCAATTCACCCTGACAAGCACGCCAAACCTTCACCCGCGGAGGCCGCGCCGCCCGGAGCCAGGGGGTCGCCCCGGCCGGGAAATCGAGATCACTCACCACGACCTCGTCGTCAGGGCCGAGATCGAGGGCACCGGCGAGGAGGTTGTAGGCCTCGGAGCTGCACGAGCAAAAGGAGACCTCCTCCGTCTTCAGCCCGAGCAGCTTCGCGCTGATCCCGCGACAGGCCTCGACCGCGGCGAAATGCGGGACGCGGCCGCGCATGCCGAGCCCCTTGTCGTGCGTGTATCGCGCGATCGCCTCTCCGACGCAGCGCGGCGGGATGCTCTCGGCCGCGGTGTTGAGGTAGGCGATGCCTTCGAGCGCGGGGAAATCCGCGCGGCGGGATTCGGTGGTGAGCATGTCAGGATCCGGAGGGGCTCAGGCTCAGAGTTTCGCGGCGATGAGCGCCTCCATCTTGCGGATGTCGGCGGAGAAGAGGCGGATCCCCTCGGCGGTTTTTTCCGTGGCCATGGCGTCCTCGTTGAGGAGGAAACGGAAGGACTTTTCGCCTGCATCGACCCGCTCGAGCGACGAGCCCGCGGCGAGTCCGGGGGAGAGCTTGCGCTCCACCGTGCCCTCGGCCTTCTGGAGATCTTCGAGCAGGTTCGGCCCGATCGTGAGAAGATCGCAGCCCGCGAGCTCGAGGATCTGCGAGGTGTTGCGGAAGCTCG
>JALRFZ010000073.1 GCA_023253615.1 Verrucomicrobiales bacterium
GGTCGGCGGATTGACGGTGGATGATGTGAAGAAACAGCTCGGGGAATAAGCGGCGTTATGCTGGTTGCCTCCTGGGAGCGCTGGCTTCCAGCCGGCGGCACGATAAACGCCGGCAGGATGCCGGCGCTCCCAGGACGTCGAAGGTGCTGGAGGTGGGGTAAAAGTTCTTATTCCCGCACCGGCCGGTCGAGCGACTTCGTCAAAGTCAACGGCAGCGGCAAGGGCCCCTGCTTCCATGCTCCGGCGAGCTTGGCGTCGGGGGCGCTCTTCGCGGCGAAGGTGGCGCCGATGGAGGTGATCCCGAGTTTCAACTGCCCGTCGGCATAAGAGAGACTCGTCACCGGAAAAGGCTCGGGCGTCTGGTCGGGGCTGTAAAGCCGCGCGTCGCCCGTCTTGCCGATGGACTCGATCTCGAGAATCACGAAGAGACCGGACTTTCCTCCCAGATAGCCCGACCACCAGCCGGCCAATTCCGAAACATCACCCGTGATCCGTTTCGCGAGCGCTTCCTCGAGCGACGGTGGAAGCACCTTCGTCCGCACCAGCGTCAGAGGCAATTCGCCTCCTTGCTTCCAGACACCGACGAGCGAATCACCCTCGACCTTCGCCTCGAAGCTGCCGCCGATCCCGCCGAAGACGGCGCGCAGGGTCCCGTTATCGAGGATGGCCTTGTCGGCGGGCACGCCGGCACCACCCTGATCGAGACTGTGAAGGACGACGCGTCCGCTCTCCGAGATGCGGAAGACCTGGCGCAGTTTCACCTTCCCCGCATTGAGGGTCCCCTCCCAAGATCCGGAGAGACTGGTGAAATCGCCGACACTTTCCGAACTCGCGACAGGACCGGTGCCGTTCATGAGGCGGACCGTGGCGGTTTTGTCAGGGTGGGAAACCCGTAGTTCGCTGCGAAATCCGCCGGTGCCGCCATCGTGACTGAGCCCCGCCTCACCGACGAGCCAGCAGAGTCCGACCCCGTTCCGCTGCGGTTTGGCGGCGAGGTCCATCGCGGCGCGGAGCTCCGGCGGAGTTTTCTCCGACCAGTGGCCTTCGGCGAAGAGGGCGAGATCGCGCGCCGTCGAAACGATCGCCCCGGCTCCGGCGAGGGCGTCGAGGTGCCAGTGTGGCACCTCCTTGCCGCCGCTGTGTCCCGTCGCATATCGCGCGGCCCGATCCGCCGGGAGATCCTCCGGTCGCCGCATGACGAAGCTGTCCTTCATCCCCATCGGTGCGAAGATCGTCTCCCGCGCGAGGGTTTCGTAGGGCTTGCCCGAGATCCGCTCGAGGAGATGTCCTAACAAACCCACCCCGAGATTCGAATAGCTCATCTTTCCGAGACTCTCGAAGTCGCCTTTCTGGAAGCCCTTCAAGTAGGCATACAGTTTCTCCGTCGAGTATTGGGCGTAGGGATCGAGCGGATTGGCTCCCTCGTCGAGATTGCCGGGCAGCCGCGGCAGGCCCGAGGTGTGGGTCGCGAGATCGAGGAGGGTCACCTCGCGCAGGACCGAGTCGGCCGACAGGAGATCGGCTGGGAGGTATTTGGCGATCGAATCTTCCAGCGTCGCGTCACCCCTTCGCACGGCATCGGCGAGGAGAATGCCGGTGAAGACTTTTGTGATCGACCCGATCTCGAAGAGGGTGTCGGCATCGACCGCGGCACCGTCCGCGCGGAGCCGTCCGGCCGCACCGAAGGTCGTCGCTCCGTCGGCCACCACCGCGATCGTGATGCCCTCGGCTTCGGTCTGGAAGTCGCGGTGGTGCGCCGTCGCGTCGGCGGCGGGGTCGGCCTTGGCAATCGTGAAGGCGCTCATGGACAAAAGAAGCAAGGCGAACCGTTTCATGTGGACCATCATGAGGGTTCGCACCCTCCCCGGCAAGCCCGCGTTTGAGACCTGACACCTTCACGGTTCGTCCGCGCTCACGCGAGGATCCCGGGCAAGGCGCGTCCCGGTTCCTTCCTGAATTCGGCCTGGTGCGCCTTGCGATCCTTGAGCGGGGTCGTCCCGACAAAGCGTTTGAAGCGTTTCACGAAAACACTCGGATCGTAGTAGCCGCAATCGTTGGCGATTCCCGCGATGCTCCGGTTGCCGTGGCGGACGGCGTCGAGGGCGTGGAAGAGGCGCACCTGTTCGAGGAACTGCCCGGGGCTTTGCCGGAGGCGCTCTTTGAAAAGGCGCAGGAAGTGCCGCTCGGAATAGCCGCACATTTTCGCCAGGGCCGCCACCGTGACTGGCTCGGCGTATCGCTTCGTCAGTTGCTCGACTGCGGGAAGGAGCCGGTTCAGCTCATCATCCCCGCCCGCGACATTCTCGTAGGGTTCGTTGATCGTGATGAGCCCGACGATGTGGCCCTGACGGTCCCGCAGCGGGTATTTGCTCGAGATGGCCCAGAGCGGAGTGTGCCGGAAGAAGATCGCCGCGTGGATTTCGTTGACGAGGGGTATCCCCTCGCGAAAGACGCGGAGGTCGTTTTCGCGGAAGTTCTGCGCGACGATTTTCGGAAAGAGGTCGAAGTCGGTTTTGCCCACCACCTCCTGCCCCGGGTCGAGGTGGACGGCCTCGCGCAGGCCGCGGCTCATGTAGACATAGCGGGAGTCGAGATCCTTGATCATGAAGAGGGAACCCGGCATGCGTTCAAGCACGTCGAGCATGTCGCGCACGCTCCCGAGTTGTTCGAAGAAATCACTGCGGTCGGGCTCCATGGCGGGATCATACCATTTTTTGTCGCTTTGGCCGCCTTGATGGAGGCGCGTATTCGCGGTTCCTTGGCAGCGCGATGAAACGTGCCACGCCCCTATTCCTCGCCCTCGCCTTTTCGACAACCGGCCCGTCTGCCGGAGCCGACGAGTTTTTCACCGACCAGGTCGAACCCTTGCTGAAGAAGCGTTGCTACGAATGCCATTCCCACGAAGGTGAAATCGAGGGTGGGCTCGCCCTCGATTCCCGGGCCGGATGGGAACACGGGGGAGAAAGTGGTCCCGCGATCGTCCCGGGCAAACCGGAGTCGAGCCTCCTCATCCTCGCGATCAGCCATGCGCAGAAAGATCTGCGGATGCCGCCGAAGAAGATGCTGCCTCCCGCGGAAGTCCGGATCCTCACGGACTGGGTGCGTCAAGGGGCCTTGGATCCGCGGGGGAGCGAGGTGGAGTCGTCGCCGCTCGAAACCGACGACGCCTGGGAAGACGAATTCCGCAAACGCCTCGATTGGTGGAGCCTGAAACCGATGCGCGAGACCGCGCCTCCGGAGGTCGGCGAAGCCCGCTGGCAGCGCGAGCCGGTCGATCGCTTCGTTCGCGCCGCGCAAGACAAAGCCGGACTGGCTCCCGCCTCCCCCGCCGGCCCCGAGGTCTTGCGAAGGAGGCTTTCTTTCGTCCTCACCGGTCTGCCGCCATCCGTGTTTCCCGAAAGCAACTCGCCCGAAGACTTCGTCGAAATCCTGTTGGCGAGCCCGCATTTCGGCGAGCGCTTCGCGCGCCACTGGATGGACGTGGTGCGCTACACCGACACCTACGGCTACGAATGGGACAATCCCGCGAAGGGCTCGCACGAATACCGCGACTACCTCATCCGCGCCTTCAACGACGACCTCGGCTACGACATTCTCCTCCGCGAGCACCTCGCCGGCGACCTGCTGCCGGAGCCGCGGATCCATCCTGACACGCACACCAACGAAAGCCTCATCGGTCCGATGTTCTACCATCTCGGCGAGCACCGTCACGGGAGCAGCCTGATGTTCAACGGCATCCACCAGGAGATGGTGAACAACAAGATCGACGCCTTTTCCAAGGCCTTCCTCGCCACCACCGTCGCCTGCGCCCGGTGCCACGACCACAAGCTCGAGGCCGTCTCGCAGCGCGACTACTACGCCCTCGCCGCGATGTTCACGACACCTCGCTGGACTTCCCGGGTCGTCGATGCGCCGGGCAAAAACGACGATGCCATCGCGAAGCTGAAGACGCTCCGGGGCGAGATCCGCGGCGAAATGGCGGCCCGATGGTCGGGCACGGAGATGCTGCAGGCCGGGAAATTGAAGCAATGGGCGACGGAACACCGGGCCTCCCTCGAAAACGCGAAACCGCAGGAGATCGCTTATCCGCTCGCCCATCTCCTCCAGGATACGCTTTGGCTGAAGCCCGGGGATCTTCGCGCCACGGCGGAGGCCACCACGTTCTCGATTGAAAACGATCACTCCATTCTCGCCACGGGCACGGCGCCGGAGAAGGACCGCTACGTCTTGAAATTCACGACGGACCCGGGCCCCGTGAGCCGGATGAGGCTCGAAGCGCTCACCCACGCTTCCTTGCCAGCCCAGGGTCCGGGCCGCACGAATCGCGGCAACTTCGTCCTCAATGGCCTGCGCATCGACGTGGCCCCTCGCCAGGCCGACGGAAGCCCCGGAGTCCCGAAACCGGTCGCCCTCGCCTCCGTGCGGGCTAGCTATGCCCAGCCGGGCTATGAAATCGAATCGCTCTTGAAGCCGGGCGGTCGCGGCTGGGCCGTGGGGCTCGCGCCGCAGAGCATGGATCACACCGCCCATTTCACCTTCGCCGAGACGGTGGATCTGCCACACGGCGGCGAGTGGACGATCACGCTGGAGCAATCCTACGGCACCTCGCATCTGCTCGGCCGCTTCCGGGTTCAGCCGGGACGCACCATCGAAGTGAACCCGGAGTCCGACCCCGGCTCCCGATGGCAGGAGTTGTCCGTCGAGTGGAGCAAACAACGCGAGCAGGCCCGCAAGGCCAACGAGGTTTTCCAGAATGCCCCGCTCGAGAACTGGGTCTTCGAAGGCGACGGCTTCGCCCATGGCAGGACGGATGACGCGACCCCGCTCATCGCCCTCGAAGGCGAAACCGTCTTCGCAGGTTTCCTGGCGGAGGGATGGCATACGCACGCCTTGAGTTCGATGCTGCCCGGGAGTCTGCGCATGCCACCGCAGCACCTCGTGCCGGGCAAGCTGACAAGTCTGAAACTCGCCGGCGGCGGATTTGGCGGCCATCTCGTCGTGGACGACCACGCGTTCCAAAACGAGACCGTCGCCTTCTACACGAATCCGGAGCCCGGGTGGCGCTCGTTCGCCGATGCCGCCCTCATCAACGGCGCGCAGCAGGTCACCGTGGAGTTTTGCACCTCTTCGCTGAACCCGAACTTCCCGCCGCGCACCGGTTTGGCAGCGGGACTGCCCAACCACGATTTCGGCTACGACAAACGGAGCTGGATCAGCATCACCGGCATCGTCACTCATGACGCCGCCGGCACGCCGCAGGACGAACTCGCGGCTTTCTCCGGCCTTTACGAATCCGATCAAGGCAAGGATCCGTGGGAAAACGTCGCCACATGGTTCGGAGGCGCAGTGAACCGCTGGTGTGAAGGGCATCCGCATCCGGGCGACCGCGAAGTGCTGGGCTGGCTCCTCGCTCAGGGCCTCCTGCCCAACGGAATCGAACCCGGCTCGACGCTCGCCGGTCTCGTCGCCGACTACCGCCGCATCGAGGCCGGTATCGGTTTTCCCCGCACCGCGAACAGCATGGACGAACGGAAAGTCATGCCGGTGAAGTATCCCCTCAATGTCCGCGGCAACGTCGACGTCACCGGAGAGCTCGTCGCGCCCGCCTCCCTTCGGATGTTGCACGGAGAGCAGGTCGCGAACCGTCTCGCCCTCGCCGAATCGCTCCTCGATCCCGCGCATCCGCTCACCGCTCGCGTTTATGTGAACCGCGTCTGGCAATGGATCTTCGGCACGGGCCTGGTCGCCACTCCCGACGACTTCGGGAGACTCGGAGACGTTCCCTCCCATCCCGAATTGCTCGACTGGCTCGCCCGCGAGTTCGTGCGCGAAGGCTGGTCGACGAAACAACTCGTGCGTCGCCTCGTCCTGAGCGAGACCTTCCGCCAATCCGGCACGGTCGCGGAAGCGTCGAGGGAACGCGATCCCGAGAACCGCCTCCTCCATCACTATCCGACCCGCCGGCTCGAGGCCGAAGCGATCCGCGACTCCCTCCTCGCGGTCTCGGGACGCCTCGATCCGCGGCTCTACGGACGCCCCGTCCTCCCCTTTCGCATTGCCGAAGACGGCAAGAAACGGCTTTTTTCCGGTCCGCTCGACGGCGACGGACGGCGCTCGCTCTACCTGCAGATGTCGATCATGGATCCACCGAAGTTCCTCACCGGATTCAACCTGCCCGACCTGAAACTTCCCGCCGGGAAACGCGATGTCACCAACGTCCCGGCCCAGGCGCTCGTGCTCCTGAACGATCCCTTCGTGCACGCCATGGCCGCGCATTGGTCCGCGAGG
>JALRFZ010000208.1 GCA_023253615.1 Verrucomicrobiales bacterium
GCCCGGCTCAACATCGCGGGACGCGGAAAACTCTGGACCCTCGCCGCGAGCATCTGTCCGATTTTTTCCCTGCTGCTCCTGCTCCTCGATCCCACTCCCGAGCGGGCCGACGTGTGGTTCGCCATCGCCGTGGCCGGCGCGGGCATTCTCTGCGCCGTCGTCAGCTCCGTGCTGATGGCGCGGCTCGTCGTGACACCGGTGCTGGAGCTGCGCCGCGCCGCCGAGCGCGTCGGGCGGGGCGATCTGAGCGTGACGATGGACCCGCTCCGGGCCGACGAGTTCGGCGTGCTCGCGGACGAGTTCAATGCCATGGTCGCGGGACTGCGGGAAAAGGAGCGCATCGCCGGCACCTTCGGCCGCCATGTCGGACGCGAGATCGCCGAGCAACTCCTTCGCAACGAGGAGGAGTTGCAAGGTGTCGATCGCATCGTCTCCGTGCTCTTCGCCGATCTGCGCGGCTTCACGACGCGTTGTGAGACGCTCTCACCCGCCGAGGCGGTGACCCTGTTGAATCTCTATCACGAACACATGACCGGGCTCATCGAGGAGCATGGCGGCATGGTGAACCAGCTCATCGGCGACGGGATCATGGCTCTCTTCGGCGCGACGGGTCGATCGGAACATCACGCCCGCGACGCCATCGCCGCCGGACGCTCGATGCTGCTCGGACTCGCGGCGCTGAACGAGAAACTCGCCCGCGCGGGATTCGAGCCGGTGAAGATCGGCGTCGGCATCCATACCGGGCCCGCCGTCGTCGGCACGATCGGTTCACCCCGCCGCATGGAATACACCGCCATCGGCGACACCGTGAACACCGCCTCGCGCATCGAGAGCCTCACGAAGGATCTCGGACATCCCCTCCTCGTCTCGGCCGGAACATGGGAGGCCGCCGAGCCCAAGCCCGCCGCGGTGAAGCTCGCCCCTTTGGCAATCCGCGGTCGCAGCGCGGAAATGGTGCTTTACGCGGTGGAACCCGACTGATTGCATGACCTCGATGACACGGCTACTTCTTCCGCTCGCCGGCGTGGCGATCTTCGCGACTTCCTGTTCGCATCGGCTGAACTCGTATGAAGATCTGCTCCATGGCGATCCGGCCACGCTCGCGCAGCGGGCTCCGGCCGACGAACTCGCCATCACCTACCTCGGAGTGAACGGATATCTGCTGCAATCCGGCGACACCGCCATCCTCGTCGATCCCTTCTTTTCCCGAGTCTCCATGCGCGATGTCGTTTTCAAAGCGGAAGCCGGCTCGCGACCGGAAGACCTCGCCTACGGGATCACCGAGGGTGCCATCCCGCACCAGGTCGATGCCTTTCTCATCACCCACTCGCACTTCGACCACGCCCTCGACGTGCCTGCCCTGCAAAAGCAGCTCGGTGGAGTCGTGATCGCCTCGGAGACGGGTGTGGCGATCTGCGAAGCGCTCGGCACGCCGCGGGGGAGACTGCGTCGATCCCGTCCCGGCGACGTTCACCAGGTCGGCGGAGCGACGATCCGCGTCCTCGCCGCCCATCACGATCTCGTGCTCGGGAAAGTGCCCTTCCAAGGGTGTTACGAAAAACCGCCCGCGACTCCGCTGCGACTCGACCAATGGCTCCTCGGCACGCCCCTGGCCTATGTCATCGAGATAGGCGGAAAACGTGTCTACCTCGAATCCGGCGGCGTGGCCGGGCATCCACCCGCGGCCAAAGACGTCGATCTCGCGATTGTCGGGGCCGCCCCCGGCGATCGGGACGGGCGCTACGAGGAGGCGGTGAGGGCCATGAATCCCCGATTCGTCCTGCCGAGCCACCAGGACTGGTTTTTCAATCCGGTCCGTTCCGGATTCCATTTCTCTCCGCTCGCCAATTTCCCCGAAATCCGCGCGATCCATACGGTGAACGAGCTGCCCGGCCGTCTCCTCCTGATGGATTATTTCCATGCGTGGCGGGTGCCTTGAGCGCTTCGGAGAACCGACCCATTTCCTTGAATGAGCGAAGGAGATTTTCATCAACCCAACGACAAACTCTTCCGGACGACGTTCGGCGTTCCGGAAAACGCAGCCGGATTTCTCAAGGAGAGTCTCCCGCGGGAAATCAGTACGGCCATCGAATGGAGCAAGTTGAAGTGTGAGCCGGGTAGCTTCATCGATTCCCGTTTTCGCTCGTCTCAAACCGATCTGCTCTTTTCGGTTCCCTTTGGAAATGCCGAAGGATGGATCTACCTGCTGTTCGAGCATCAAAGCAGCCCGGACCGATTGATTCAACTCCGCCTCCTCCGCTATCTCGTCCGGATTTGGGAAACACTCACCGAAAAGCGCCCCTCCACACAAAAACTGCCCGTCGTGATCCCCGTCGTCCTCTGCCAGAATGCGGAGAACTGGAACGTGGAGCCGCGTTTTTCCCACCTGCTCCACATTCCCGATCACCTCGCCATCCCACTCTCCCCTTTCATTCCCGATTTTCATCACGTCGTCATCCAGCTCGCCGACCTCCCGGACGACGCGATTCCCGGAACACCCTCCGGCGTCTTCGTCCTGCGGGTGATGAAAGCCGAGCGCAGAGGTGAATTTCTGACCGACGCCGTCTGGGACCACTCGCTGATCGTGCGGGTCCCGGAAGAAGTCCTCCATCTCGTCCTGACCTACATGCTCGCCCGCGACATTGACAAGGAGGGCTTCTTCGCGAAACTTGAGTCACTGCCCGATCCTGAAATCCGGAACAATGCCATGACTCTCGCCCAACAACTCCGTCAGGAAGGCCGTCAGGAAGGCCGTCAGGAAGGTCGGCACGAGGGCCGCATCGAGAGTATTCTCGATCTCCTTCAAATGCGCTTCGGGACGCTGCCCGAGGGGCTTAGCGAAGCGATCAGACTCGTCCACGACGAGACGGCGCTGAAGGAATTGCACCGCGCCTCCGTCCAATGCTCCAGCATCGAGGAGTTTTCGCGGAAACTCTGACGGTCACATCGGACCGGCATCCGGGCATCAACCCGGTTGATTATCGGCGGGAAACAGGGACATTCACCGCCCGACGTTTCCTCCCATGAATTTCAGCGATCTCCGCGCGATCCTCCAATACGTGCCGCAATTCCGCGGACGTACCTTCGTGGTCGCGCTGGACGGTGCGGTGATCGAATCGACGGATTTCTCGAACATCCTTCTCGACCTCGCCGTCCTCCGATCGCTGAGCGTGAAGGTCGTCCTCGTCCACGGGGCCGCCGCCCAGATCGAGGCGCTCGGGAAAAAGCGCGGCGTCGTCCTCTCGAACATCGATGGCACCGGAATCACCGACGAGCTCACCCTCGAGGTCAGCATGGACGCGATCTCGCGACTGTCGAATGCCGTGATGCAGAGCCTCACCACCGTGAAGATCAAGGCGGCCACCGCCAACGCGATCCACGCCCACCCGTCCGGCATCATCAAGGGAATCGACCATGGTTTCACCGGCACGGTGGAGAAGATCGACGCGGGCGTGCTGCAGAGTTTCCTCGATCAGGATATCCTGCCCGTCGTGCCGCCGGTCGGCTTCGATGCGGACGGCCAGACCCTGCGTGTCAATTCCGATGCCGTCGCCAGGGAAGTCGCCACCGCTCTCGGGGCTTCGAAAATTCTCTTTGTTTCGCTCGACGATCCCCGCGATGAAACGGGCGGACGGGAGAAGCAGTGGACCGCCGAGGATGCGCTCGCTTTCACCGAGGCCCGTCCCAAACTGCCCGCCGGGATGATTTCCAAACTGCGCCAGGCTGCCCGCGCCACGCGCGATGGAGTGCCGCGGGTCCACCTCATCGGCAGCCGGAACCAGGACGCCCTGCTCGCCGAGCTCTTCAGCAACGAGGGGGTCGGACTGATGGTCTATTCCGACGCCTATCAGAAGATCCGCTCCGGCACCCACGCCGACATCGACGAGCTCTACCTCCTCATCCACCGCGCCGTCGAGGACGAGGAGCTGATCGAGCGGAGCCGCGCCGAGATCCAGTCCGCGATCCACGACTACATCGTCATCGAGATCGACGGCAACATCGTCGGCTGCGTCGCCGTGCATCCGCATCCGAC
>JALRFZ010000210.1 GCA_023253615.1 Verrucomicrobiales bacterium
ATGCGGAGGGCCAGCGCCGCTACGTCGAGACCTTCTCGCCCTACACGCGGCAGTTTTTCGACCGCATGGACAAACCGCAGGTCGATTCGATCCGCGGTATCCCGCCCGCGATCGCCATCGAGCAGCAGAACGCGGTGAAGACGACACGCTCCACCGTCGGCACGATCACCGAGATCAACGACTACCTGAAGCTCCTCTTTCCCCGCCTCGCGAAAGGCTACGATCCCGTCAGCGGCGAGGAGATCGCACCCGACTCGCCCGAGTCCATCCTCCGCAAGTCGATCGAACGTTTCGGATCGGGCAAGGCGCTGCTCATCCTCTTCGCGATCGATGCGCCCGCCGGCGTGAAAGTGGCGGATTTCTTCGCCTTCCTCCAGCAGCAGGGTTACCTCCGCGTCTGGCTCTACGGCAAACCCTATCGGGTGGACGAGCCGACAGGGTCGGCAACGACAGGGTATGATCGCAAGACCCTGCCCGCCCGCGTCGAGATCATCCAGGATCGCATCGATCCGGCGCGAAAGACGCGTTTCCTCGAGGCGGTCGAGCGGGCTCTCGATCTGGGCAAAGGCGTCATCTCCATCGTCGATCCGGAGTCCGGGGAGCGGGTCTCTTTCTCCCGCGAATGGAGCTCGCCCGAGACCGGCACGGTGCTGAAGCCGCCGACGCCGGGCCTCTTCAGTTTCAATCATCCTGTCGGCGCGTGCCCTGTCTGCAAGGGCTTCGGCCGGGTCATCGGCATCGATCTCGACAAGGCGATCCCCGACAAATCGCTCTCCATCGCCGAAGGCCTCGTGCGCGCCTTCCAGGGCGACTCCTACTACGAATGCGAGGAGGATCTCGAGCGCTGCGCGCGGCGGCGCGGGCTCAGTCTCGTAAAGCCCTTCGACGAGATGCCGGTCGAGGACCAGCGCTGGATCCTCGAAGGCGAGGGCGGCGACCCCGAGGAGGCCTGGCAACAGGGCACCTGGTACGGCGTGCGCGGTTTCTTCGACTGGCTCGAGTCGCGCGCCTATCGCATGCATGTCAGGGTCTTCCTGAGCCGCTACCGCAGCTACACCCTCTGCAAGGCGTGCAAAGGCACGCGCCTAAAGCCCGAGGCCCTCGCCTTCCGCATCCAGGGCAAGACCCTGCCGGAGCTCTGGCAGCTCTCGATCGACGATCTCGCCACCTTCGTCTCCTCCATCCCCGTCGCCGACACTGACAAAACCACCACGATGCTGCGCCGCGAGGTGGCGAACCGTCTCGGCTACCTGAAAGAGGTCGGGCTCGGCTACCTGAATCTCGATCGTCCCACGCGCACGCTCTCCGGCGGCGAGACGGAGCGGGTGAATCTCACGACCTGTCTCGGCGCGAGCCTCACGAGCACGCTTTTTGTCCTCGACGAACCGACCGTGGGCCTGCATCCGCGCGACGTCGGCAAACTCATCGGAGTGATGCGCCGTCTCCGCGACCTCGGCAACACCCTCGTCGTCGTCGAGCACGAGGAGGCGGTGATCCGCGCCGCCGACCATCTCCTCGACATCGGCCCCGGCCGTGGCGAAGGCGGCGGCGAACTCGTCTACGCCGGCCCCGGAACCGCCACCGAGGGCGAGGCCGCAAAATCGCTCAAGACCCATCCCGACTCCCTGACATTGCAATATTTGTCGGGCGAAAAATCCATCGCCATCCCCACGACCCGCCGCAAGTCGGTCCGAACCCTGACGGTGAAGCGCGCCACGCAACACAACCTGAAAAAGATCGACGTCGAGTTTCCCCTCGGCGTGCTCTGCAGCGTCACCGGCGTCTCCGGATCGGGCAAGTCGACCCTCGTCCATTCCGTCCTCCACGGGAATCTCCTCGAGGCCCTCGGCCAACCCACCGGCGAGGTCGAGATCGGCTCTTGCAAGGAGATCCGCGGCGCGGGTCATCTCCGCGAGGTGGTGATGGTCGATCAGGCCCCGCTCGCCCGCACTCCGCGCTCAACGCCGATTGTCTACACCGGCCTCTTCGACACGGTGCGCAAGCTCTTCGCCGAGACGCCCGATGGCAAATCACGCGGGATCACTCCGGGATTTTTCTCCTTCAACAGCGGCGCGGGACGCTGCGGACGCTGCATGGGCAACGGCTTCGAGAAGGTCGAGATGCAGTTCCTCAGCGACCTCTACGTGACCTGTCCCGAGTGCGAGGGCAAACGCTACACGCCCGAAGCGCTCGAGATCACGCTCCAGGAAAAGAACATCCACGAGGTCCTTTCGATGACGGTGAGCGAGGCGATCGCGTGGTTCACGGCGATGGACGGCAAGCCCGCCGCCTCCGTCGTCACGGGCCTTTCGCTGCTCGCCGAAGTGGGACTCGGCTACCTGCGCCTCGGGCAACCGCTCAATACGCTGTCGGGAGGCGAAAGCCAGCGTCTCAAACTCGTCGGCCATCTCCTCGCCGCCCCGGTGAAAAAGCGCCAGGACGGCAAGACCTCCCTGCTGCTCTTTGACGAACCGACCACCGGCCTCCATTTCGACGACACCGCGATGCTGCTGAAGATGTTCGATCGTCTCGTCGAGGCGGGCGATTCCGTGATCGTCATCGAACACAATCTCGACGTCATCGCCGCAGCCGACCACGTCATCGACCTCGGCCCCGAGGCCGGCGTGAACGGAGGCGAAGTCGTCGTCTGCGGCACGCCCGAGGAGGTCGCGGCGTGCGCGCTTTCCCTCACCGGACGCTTCCTCCGCCAGCGGTTGGGAGTGAACGGTAAACAGTTAACGGTGAACCGTTCCACAAAGGTTGCTGAAGCACCGGTCACCGAATACCGAATACCGACCACCGATCACCGCAAGGAAACCGCGAACGCGATTTCCTTGCACGGCGCCCGCGAGAACAACCTCAAGAATCTCTCCCTCACGATCCCCCGGGAGCAGTTCGTCGTCGTCACCGGGCTGAGCGGTTCGGGCAAGTCGACCCTGGCCTTCGACATCCTCTTCGCAGAGGGACAACGGCGTTTCCTCGACAGCATGTCGACCTATGCGCGGCAGTTCGTCGAGCAGATGGAGCGTCCTGACATCGACCTCATTTCCGGCCTCCCGCCCACCGTCGCGATCGAGCAGCGCATCTCGCGGGGCGGCGGCAAGTCGACCGTGGCCACCGTCACCGAAGTGTGGCATTTCCTGCGTCTCCTCTACGCGAAACTCGGCCGCCAATACTCGCCCGACACCGGCAACGCGGTGGAGAAACAGACCGCCTCGGCCATCGTCACGAGACTGCGGACCGAGGCGGCGAAGAAAGGCCGCACCGTGCGCGTCATGGCACCGCTCGTGCGCGCGCGCAAAGGCTACCACACGGAGGTCGCTGAGTGGGCCGGAAAACAAGGCTACACCACCCTGCTCGTCGATGGGGCTCTTCTCGCCGTCGCCGATTTCAAACCGCTCGAGCGCTTCCGCGAACACAGCATCGATGTCGTGATCGGAGAAGTCGCGGCGAAGGCTCCGGCGGCCGATATCCTGGAGATGGTCGAGACCGCCCTGCGCCTCGGCAAGAACACCCTGCGTTTCTTCGACGCGGAGAACCGCGTCCACGTCATGAACACGGAGATGGTCGATCCCGAGACGGGGCGCTCCTTCGAGGATCTCGATCCGCGGCTCTTTTCCTACAACTCGCCGCACGGCTGGTGCCCCGCGTGCCGGGGTTATGGCAGGGTCGAGAAACGCCCCACCGCCCTCGACGAACGCGATGCGGAATCCATCCTCGACGCCGAGCTCCGCGAGGAGCTGCGACGTTCCCGCTCCGACGAGAGCGAGACCGAACCCTGTCAGGTCTGCGACGGTACCCGGTTGAATGAAGTGGCCCGCCACGTCCGCATCGGCGATCTCGCCATCACCGACCTCGCGCGGCTCTCCGTGATCGATGCGGCGAAGGCGGTCGCGGCGTTCCGCTTCGACGATCATGGCAAACTCATCGCCCGCGACATTCTCCCCGAGATCTCGCAACGGCTGCGTTTCCTCGAGGAGGTCGGACTCGGCTACCTGCAGCTCGATCGCTCCGCCACGACCCTGAGCGGCGGCGAAAGCCAGCGCATCCGCCT
>JALRFZ010000250.1 GCA_023253615.1 Verrucomicrobiales bacterium
ATCTGGCACAGCCTCGCGCGGTGACTCCGGCATGGCATCGCGATTCTGATAATAGTCTTCGAGGCCATTAGCGACGATCGCTTCGGCAACGGCACGACAGCCTTCACAACACATCGCCCTCGGTTGCCCACCCACGGCCACCGCGGGCGGCGTACGGAACGTCCCCGGAGAGCGGACATCCCGGAGAGCGTGGCGGTCGCCATCCGAAGTTCCGGCGCAGGCGCTCCGACGAAGGTCCTACGACCTTGGTCCGATAGCCGGATCGAAGGTGTGGGTACCCGATGGGGGGACGCTTTCACAGGCCAAACCCAACCCAATCCACCACATCATGAACACCGTTGAACTCGATCCCTCCAACCGCCTCCCCATCCGCATCGAAGCCGCCCCGGCCTTCGGCCAGGGTGCCATGCCCGCCGAATCCGAGAAGACCTTCGTCCTCCTCGCCCACCTTTTCCCCATCATCGTCTGGCCCTTGAAGAAGAACAGCAGCCCTGCCATCGACGCCCACGGCAAGGAGGCGCTCAACATGGTCATCACCCTCTTCATCGTGATGTTCCCCCTCGGACTGATCAGCGGCCTCCTCGGCTCGGCGGCGATCGCCACCGTCATTAGCATCCTCACCTCGCTGATGAGTTTCGCGATGCTGATGCTCGTCGTCATTGGAGCGATCAAGGCGCAGCAGGGCTGGCTGTTGCGTTATCCCGGGAACCTTAGGTTGATCAAGTGAGGCGAAGGCAGCCGCTTGCCACGTCGCCGGGTTTCCCGGATCGTGGGAGAGGTTAGTCATGAACGAGCCACTCACGCCGGAATTCGTCGAAACGCACCGCCGGATGAGCGAGCCCCAATGGCTGAAGAAGGCGTTCCAGCCTTACCGGGGAGCCCTCAGGGTCAAAGCCGGCCATCACCGAGGTTTTCTTGGGGTCATCGTCGGCCGGGAACATGCCGAGTCCGGGTCGCCGACCGGAAAAATGAAATCGACCCGGTCGGTTTCAGGAGTAAATTGCCCCAATGAGCGCCGAACAAGAACGAATCACGGTGAATCCCCGGCAGTGCGGGGGGCGACCCTGCATCCGGGGCATGAGAATCCGGGTGACGGATGTCTTGGAGCTCCTCGGTGCCGGACTCACCTTCGAGCAGATTCTTGACGAGATGCCCGACCTGGAGAGAGGCGACATCACGGCGGCCATTCTTTACGCGAGCCGGGGAATCGATCATCCGGTGATCGCGGCATGATCTGGCTCGATGCCCACCTCTCGCCGCGCGTGGCATTCTGGATCCGCGAGACGCTCGGGCATGACGCCGCCGCGTTGAGGGATCTCGGTCTCCGCGATGCGGAGGATGAAGAGATTTTTCTTAGCGGCAAAGAAGCCGGTGTCACCCTCCTCACCAAGGACAAGGACTTTGTGGATCTTGTCAATCGCCTCGGTCCGCCGCCCTCGGTGATCTGGCTGCGGTGCGGGAACACGTCGGAAGACAGATTGAAGCAGATTCTCACCGACCATATCGACGAGGCACTGGGGTTTCTCGCCGCGGGTGACGCCATCGTAGAAATCCGTTGATGGGACACGCGCCAGGGTCGTGTCAAGGATGCCCGAGAGACTTTCATCCGCTTCCCTGGTCGGCGTCCGTGCGGAGAAAGTTTCACGACTTTCTCTGCCCGCCTCCTCAAATCACCAACTCCGAAATCGGCCTGCCATTGGGGTTGCTGGCAGATGCTGTCCTTTCGGATCACTTGATTTCCGATTACGGAGTGCCTTCAAAGGTCTTCCGAAAGACATCCCAAACAGCCGCGTAGCGCTGGGTTCCGGCCATCACCGAGGTTTTCTTGGGGTCATCGTCGGCCGGGAACATGCCGAGTCCGGTTGACTTGATCTCCGGAATTCCATCCGCGCCCTGAAGGTGAAACTCCCAACTGCTGAAGCCGCAGTCGGACCAACCTTGTGCACTGGGTTCCGACCGGGCACTTCCGTAACTCGGAAGCCACTCCGAGACTCCGAGATTTTTGAGTTGGCTGATCACTTCACTCACTTCGGCGGAGGTGAGTCGCTTCTTTTCGATCTTTGTGCCCCGCTCACCGGAGAGGTGGCCCGCGAAGCGGAGCCAGTGATTTCTTAGATTAAGTTGTGAGAGCGGAGCGATCCGGCAGGTCTCATTCTATGGGTTTGGGTTGTTCCTTGCAACGGGAAGCCGGAGACTTCCGGCTTCCCGCTCTCTTGCCCGCCCTGCGGGCGGGCGTCCCCGCGGGGGCGGATTTTTCCAGTTTCTACGGTTTTTGTTTATGGTTGTTCATGCCGCCGGTTTCAATCGGTCGGGACGGTAAAGATCCCAAGGAGTTTTGCCCTCGTGCGATTGGTGCGGGCGCCACGTGTTGTAGCGCCCGAACCAGCGTTTCAGCGATCGCTCCAGGTCGTGGAGGTCGCGGTAGTCGCGCAGGTAGACCTCCTCGTATTTGACGCTGCGCCAGAGTCGCTCAATAAACACGTTGTCCACCCAGCGGCCCTTTCCGTCCATGCTCAGGCGCACGCCGTGGCCCTCCAGGCACTCGCGCCACGCCCGTGAGGTGAACTGGCAGCCCTGGTCGGCGCGGGCCTCGCCGCGCACCCTGACCGTGCGCCGCTCGCAGCCGTCACCACTGCCTACTCGCTCCTGG
>JALRFZ010000266.1 GCA_023253615.1 Verrucomicrobiales bacterium
TACGACCAGTCCCGAAAGGATCTCATCGCCGACGGGATCGAGGCGAACGGAATCTCCCTGTCCGGCCTCGACCAGCGTCAGGCCGCGAGGCTTCTACGAAAGAAGGTCGTCGAGCCCAGGAAGAAGGACCTCAAGGTCGAGGTCGGAGACCGCGAGTTCGTACTTCCGGCCAAGGCTCTGAGAATTCGGGCCGACGTGAACGGGACCGTCGAGGAGGCCCTCGACTTTTTCCAGAAGGTGCCGAAGATCGCCCAGCCCCTCCGCGCCCTCCGCGATGTCGGGCTCGACTACGTCATCCTCGGCCAGTCGGCCACGACTCTCTCCGGTGGCGAAGCCCAGCGCATCAAGCTCGCCACCGAACTCGGCAAGACCGCCACCGGCAAAACGATCTACCTCCTCGACGAACCGACCACCGGCCTGCACTTCGCCGACATCGCGACCCTGCTCGAGGTCTTCTACCGGCTCCGCGACCAAGGCAACACCCTCGTCGTGATCGAGCATAATCTCGATGTCATCAAATGCGCCGACTGGATCCTCGATCTCGGACCGGGAGGTGGTGGCGCGGGTGGGAAAATCGTCGCGCAGGGGACTCCCGGACAAATCGCGAATTCGAAGGATTCGCTGACAGGACGGTATTTGTGCAAGCTGCTCGAATCCTGAGCCCGGGTCCCCGGGAGAAGGGCGTGGATTTTGGGAATTTTTCCTTCCCATCGCCACGGAATCGGGACAATCTGACCAGGTGCCGGCGACGGCACGAAATCCATCAACCAACACCACACACCTCCCACATGAAATCATCCCTCAAATTGACCGTTCTCGCGGCCGTGGCCGCCAGCTCTCTTCTCGTCTCCTGCACCCCCGGTGAAAAGGGAGCACTCGTCGGTGGCGCGATCGGAGCCGGCACCGGTGCGTTGATCGGCGATGGCACCGGCGCCCTCATCGGCGGAGCCGTCGGAGCCGTGGCCGGTTCGGCGATCGCAAAGAACAATGCGAAGAAGAAGTATTATCGCTATTGATTCTACCCTCTTACTCCTACTCTTACCTCATACTCCTACTCAAAAACGGACGGCCAAGAGACGCTCGCTGAGTATGAGTATGAGTAGGAGTATGAAGTAGGAGAGTTCACACCGGATAAACCCAAGGTTCCCGGTATTCCCGCTTCAGCAGCGCATTCGCCTCCTCATCGTCGGGGAAACGCTCGCTCGGCCCATCCCACTTCACGCTGCGGCCGAGTTTCTGGCTGATCATGCCGAGCAGGCTCATGTTCGTGGCGAGGTGACCGATCTCGACGTCGGCTACGGGATGCCGCTTCGCCTCGATCGACTCGATGAAATCGCGCCAGAGCGGCGGGACGTTGTGACCGTCCTTCTCGTCGTCGAATTTCGGATCCTCGTGCACGACGGGCCCCTTGCCATCGGCCGGATAAAAGGTCCAGCCGTCGCGCCAGCCCATGTGGAAGATGCCCTTCGATCCGTAGAAATAGCAGCCCACCCGCGATTTCTCGGTCTCGTTGCCGGCAAAACGCCGATGCTCCCACACCGCGGTGAACTTCTCGAACTCGTAGGTCACGACCTGGTGGTCGGGGGAGTCGGAGGTCTGCTCTTTTTCGTTCAGCACCACCGGTCCCTTCACCGGACGGCCGCCCGCCGAGTAGATCGTCTTCGGATGTTTTTCCTCCGACCACCAGAGGATCTGGTCGAGCCAATGCACGCCCCAGTCGCCGAGGATGCCGTTGGCGAAATCGAGGTAATTGCGGAAGCCGCCCGGGTGGATGCGCTTGTTGAATGGACGCAGCGGAGCGGGACCACAATAGAGATCCCAATCGAGATTCATCGGCACCGGTTCGTTGGGGGTGGGCGCTTCGACGCCGCCGGTGCTGTGGGCGAAGGCGCGGATCATGCCGATCTCGCCGGCTCCGCCTTCCTTGAGAAACTTCATCCCGCTGACGTGGTGGGGCCCGATGCGGCGGTGCATCCCCACCTGCACGGTGCGCTCGTGGGCGCGTGCCGCCTTCACCATCGCCCGGCTCTCGAGGATGGTGTGGCCGGTCGGTTTTTCGACAAAGACATGGGCACCCGCCTCGATGCAAGCGATGCCCTGCAGGGCGTGCCAGTGATCCGGCGTCGAGATGATCGCGATCTCGATCTTTTCCTTCTCAAGCATTTCGCGGTAATCGCGGTAAGTCGCGGGCAGCTTGCCGGTCAGGCTTTCGACATCGTCGGCCGAGACTTCGAGTTCATCCGCATCGACATCGCAGAGAGCGACGACATCCACCGAGCCATCGGCGATCGCGACGCGGAGGATGTTCATGCCCCACCAGCCCGAGCCGATCAGGGCGGTGCGGTATTTTTTGCCCGTCTTCGACTGGGCCTTCACCCAGGGGGCGAACAAGGGACCGGAAAGTGCGGCGGCTCCCGCGGCGGTCTGGAGGAAATGACGTCGGTTGGTGGGATTCATCGGTTGGAAAAAGTCGGAAAGGGTTGCACGTCCCGGATCGGTGCGCGACTTACGTGAATCCGATGATGAAGGTGGCGGCACGAAATGCCAAGTCCGGTATTGCTTGATTTTGGGCCGACCAGCACCAAATCCGCTCGCATCGTCGTCCGGATGTGGCACAGTCTGGATCATGACGACGGTTTTTCACACCACCGCCGACGAGCTGGATGAAAGCTTCATCGCCAGCGTCAAAGCGGCATTCAAAGGGCGTCCGATCGAGATCACCGTGACGGAGGACGACGAGACCGCCTACCTCCTGCGGCATCCCGCCAATCGCGGACGCCTTTTGCGTGCGATTGACGAGGTAGACGCGGGAGAAAACATCGTCACACCCGACCAATCGGCATTCCGATGAGAACCATCCGGTTTCACGCCGACGCCTGGCGTGATTTTACCGCATGGGCCTCCGAGGACCCGAAGCTCTTCAGCCGTCTCGTGCGTCTGATCAATGAAACGTCGCGTGAGCCATTCACGGGAATCGGAAAGCCGGAACCGCTTCGCCATCAACTCAAAGGTTGGTGGAGTCGCCGCATCAATGACGAACATCGTCTTGTCTATCGTGTGACCGAGGAGGAAATCGTGATTTCGGCCTGCAAACTCCACTATGACTGAGATATCCGGTCCGATGAAGGTTCCCTTCTACGATGCCAAGCCCTATGACCGGCCTTTTTTCGTGAAACACGGCGAGGGGCAAGGCATCGAATATCTCTTCCACGAGTTCCGCCTCTCCGCCGAGACGGCCGCCAGCGCCGCGGGCAGCGAGGCGATCTGCGCCTTCGTCAACGACACCCTCGACCACGCCTGCCTCGGGCGCCTCGCCGCCTCCGGAGTGCGCCTCGTCGCCCTGCGTTGCGCCGGTTTCAACCAGGTCGATCTCAAGGCCGCCGCCGCTCTCGGCATCCGCGTCGTCCGTGTGCCGGCCTACTCGCCGCACGCGGTCGCCGAGCATGCCGTGGCCCTGCTCCTCACCCTCAACCGCAAGATTCATCGCGCCTACAACCGTGTCCGAGAGCACAATTTTTCGCTCAACGGCCTCGTCGGATTTGATCTGCACGGGCGCACCGCGGGACTCATCGGCACCGGCAAGATCGGCAAACTCACCGCCCAAATTCTCAAGGGCTTCGGCATGGAGGTGCTCCTGTTCGACCTCTATCCCGACGAGACCTGGGCGGCGGAGCAAGGTTTCGCCTACGCGCCGGTCGAAGAGCTGCTGCGGCGCAGCGACGTCGTCTCCCTGCACACCCCGCTGACCCCGGAGACCCACTACCTCGTCAATGCGCGGACGCTCGCGATGATGAAGGAGAACGCCTACCTCATCAACACGAGCCGCGGCGGACTCATTGACACCGGTGCCCTGATCGAGGCGCTGAAGCAGAAGAAGCTCGGCGGCGTCGCCCTCGATGTCTACGAGATCGAGGAAGGCGTCTTTTTCGAGGATCTTTCCCACGACGTGCTGCAGGACGACGACCTCGCGCGGCTCCTCGGCTTCCCCAACGTGCTCGTCACCTCCCACCAGGGATTCCTCACCGAAGAAGCCCTCTCCGAGATCGCGCGGGTGACGACGGAGAATCTGGTACGGCTGGCGAAGGGGGAAGAAATGCTGCCGGGGACGGTGGTCAATCCCGCGAACTGAGCATCGCTCGATCTTGCGTATTCGCTCCGCGCTCCGACCTTTTACCTTCCCACCTTCCCACCTTCCACGCGCCTCCGGCGCTTTCCCACCATGCCCCGCCTCCTCTTCGTCTGTCTCGGCAACATCTGCCGCTCGCCCGCCGGTGAAAACGTGATGAACCACCTCCTCGAGCGCGAGGGGCTGTCGGATCAGTTCGAGGTCGACTCCGCCGGCACGGCGGGTTACCACATCGGCAATCCGCCCGACCTGCGCATGACCAAGGCTGCCAAGGCCCGGGGCATCGAGATGCGTGGCCGCGCGCGGCAGGTGAAACCGTCCGATTTCGCCGAATTCGACTGGATCTTCGCGATGGACCGCAGCAACTACGCCGATCTCATCTCCCTGAGGAGCCTCTGCGAGGCGCCGGGTGCCGAGCTCGTCCTCTTCGGCGAGTTCTGCGAGCGGCACGACGATAGCGAGGTGCCCGATCCCTATTACGGAGGTCCCGAAGGCTTCGAGAAAGTGCTGGACCTGCTCGAGGATGGTTGTTCGGTTTTCCTCCGGAAATGGCGTGAGGGTGAAGTGACCTGAAGCCGCCGTCTTTTCCGCCCCCCGCCCCTTTGACCGCCCCCCGCCCATGACCGGACTCGACCAACTCCCCGCCACCGCGCCCACCTCCATCCTCCGCTACCGCGACGGAGGCTA
>JALRFZ010000270.1 GCA_023253615.1 Verrucomicrobiales bacterium
GGCTCAGTCTTGTGTCGGTCTGGTGAGAGACACTGGGGAGGCGTCCGAGGAGGAGCGTGCAGGCGATGAGTGACAAGGACAAGGCGATCCGAAGTTTCAAGGAACGGCGGCGCCACCAGGTGAGCGCGCGCGGTGGGCGCGAGGGGGGATCCGTGCGGCTCATGAGGGAAGATTCTTCGGCGACCGGTGCTCTTTTTCCCCGCAGAGAAACCCGACGCCGCGGATCGTGTGGATCAGCTTCACGGAACGTCCCTCGTCGATCTTTTTGCGGAGGCGTGCGAGATGGACGTCGATGACGTTGTCGAGCGGGGTGGAGCGGTTCGTCTCTCTCCACACGTCGCGCGCGAGCATTTCGCGGGTGACGACCTCGCCTTCGGAGCGCATCAGGTAATGGAGCACGTCGAACTCACGCGGTGTCAGGGCGATCTCGTCTTCTCCACGCCGGACCCGGTGCATCCCGAGATCGAGGAACAGGTCGGCGACCTGGTGCCGCAGGGGATCCTCGCGCCCGCTCCGGCGCAGGAGGACGCGGAGGCGGGCGAGCAGCTCGGCGAAAGCGAAGGGCTTCACGAGGTAGTCGTCGGCTCCGCTGTCGAGTCCGAGGACGCGGTCTTCGATGGCATCGCGGGCGGTGAGGAGCAGCACGGGGGTGGCACGTCCGAGCCGCCGGAGGTCGCCGAGGAGGGTGATCCCGTCACGGCCCGGCAGCATCCAATCGAGAATGACGAGATCGAAGGAGTCCGACAGGACGCGACGGTGCGCCTCGTCGCCGGTCGCCGCGATCACCGGAGAAAAATTCTCGGCGATGAGACCGGTACGGAGCGCCTCCGCGGTCTTGGTATCGTCTTCGACTATGAGCAGCTTCGGGACCATGCCGCGGAGATCGTAGACGACACGGCTCCGCTTTCCAATTCCCTTTTCGCGGGGAGGGGCGGCTTCACCAGCTGATCCGGATACCGGTGCTGAAGCCCCATCCGTCGTAGGCACCCCCGTCGTTGGCGGCGTCTTCCGCGGTGGTGTACTCGACCCCGGCCTGCCATTTGAGCTTGTGTTCGCAGAAGTAGCGGTTCACCCCGAAATAGAATTCGTGGGCCTCGTCCGCACGATCCGAGACGATGCGGCTCTCGTAGCGGTCCAGCCTGACGCCGTTGAGGTCTTCGCTGGTGACGTAGTTGTAGCTCGCCACGAGCTGCCATTCCTCGCTGAGGTCGTAGGTCGGCATGATCGCGAGGCCCGCGAGATCGCTCTGCGTACCGATGCCTTCCGCGAAGGAAAGATCGGTGCGGAGGCCCCAGGGTCCGTTTTCAATGGTCGAATTGAGGGAGAAGATGTCGCTGAGATTCCGCGCGCCGGAGACGCCCCGGCCGGTCGGATCGTGGCGGACGTAGTCGAGCCGCACGACCGCCTGGTCGAGCGCGATCGCCTCGGCGAAGTCGTAGCCGATCGAGACAATACCGAAGGTGCCCGATTCGAAATCGCCGAACTCGGTACCGGCATCCGAGGAGAAAATGCCGGTGTAGTAGATCCAGCCGTCCCGTTCCCCGCTCGCCGTGGCTCCGGTGAAGAATCGCTCGGTGAACCAGACGTTGGTGGAGAGCAGGCTCCGCTCCATGCGATAGATACGGGTGGAGGAGGTGCCGCCATCGAGGGTGAAGTTGGCACCTTGTTTTCCGATCTTCACGGCGAGTTCGTCGCCGGGTGACCACTCGACGTTGGCTTCGGTGAGCCGTCGATAAACCGGGTCGGAGTCGTTGAGATCGAGGTCTGTCTCGACATGGACGCCGAGGGTGTCGAAGTGGCGGCTTTTGAAGCCGGCCCGCACCCGTCTCCATTCGAGGGTGTCATACTCGCCTTGGTCGGCGTCGAAAAAGGCGGCGTCGGCCTGGAATCGACCCGAAAGGGCGAATTTCTGAAAGGGGAGGAAGTCGTCGTTTTCGTAAAGGACGGCGCGGTCGAAGAGGTCGCAGAGGGTCGACTGCGCGATGGGCATCTTGTCGTCGAGGACGGCTTTTCCGGGGTCGCCGGAGAAGGCCGGAGGGCAGGCGCCGAGAAGGAGGGCGGTCGCAAACGGGAGTGCCAGGGAGCGGTTCGGGACTTGGTTCATGCAATGATGGGGAAGCCGGGGTGGGACCATTATCGGCGGGAGGAGTTCAATTTCAGGAAATTTTTTTCGCCTTTTGAAGAATTTTTCCCGGGAGGCGGAGGAACGAAGCCTCATCCGCGGGCCCCGCTGAGATACATCGCCGCATCGGGGTCCGCGGGATCGGAGAAGACCGTGGCCGCGCGGCCTTTCTCTACCAAGGCACCCGCTCCGTCGCGCACCCAGATGGCACACGGATGATTCGTGTGGGACTGCTTGTACACAATGGGGGCGACGTCTGTCTTATGGACGTGGTGTGCCGTGGAAAGGAGCTGTGCCGTCTCGAGGATCATTTTCACCACGTGTTTGTCGCAGTGGTACTCCGCCGCTTTCTGGGGGTCTGTATCAAGGACGAAGATATTCATTTTGATGGCT
>JALRFZ010000318.1 GCA_023253615.1 Verrucomicrobiales bacterium
ACAGGAGCCCCCATCGCCGAGGCCGTCTACGCGGAATGCCTCGCCACCTTCGAGACCCTGAAAGCCGCCGGTCACCTCCCGGGGCTCGCCGTCGTCCTCGTGGGAGAGGATCCCGCCTCGAAGGCCTACGTGGGAGCGAAGGACCGCAAGTGCCAGGAGCTGGGGATGTATTCCCGGAAGATCGAAAAGCCCGCGACGATCACCCAAGCGGAAATTCTTGCCGAAATCGATGCCCTGAACGCCGACCCGGCGATCCACGGCATCCTCGTGCAGATGCCCTTGCCGAAACACCTCGATACCGATGAAGTCATCCGCCGGATCGATCCGGCGAAGGACGTCGACGGGCTCCATCCCGTGAATCTTGGCAAACTGGCGATGGACGATCCCACCGGCTTCGCCCCCTGTACGCCCGCGGGCTGCCAGCGCATGCTCGTGGAGAGCGGTCTGGAGACGGCGGGGAAGCACGTCGTGATCGTGGGACGCAGCCTCCTCGTCGGAAAAAGTCTCGCTCTTTTGATGATGGGGAAGGGGAAGGGGGCCAACGCCACCGTCACCGTGGCCCATTCCCGCACCACGGACCTGCCCGCGCTCACCCGCCAGGCCGACATCCTCGTGGCGGCGATCGGCATCCCGAAATTCATCGGAGCGGATCGCGTGAAGGAAGGCGCCGTGGTGATCGACGTGGGCATCAACCGGATCGAGGATGCGACGGCCAAGAGCGGCAGCCGTCTCGTCGGAGATGTTGATTTCGAGGCGGTCGCGTCGAAATGCGAGGCGATCACGCCCGTTCCCGGAGGGGTGGGTAAAATGACCATCGCGATGCTCATGGCCAACACCATCCGCGCCTGCCGGATGCGGGCCGGGATCTGACACCGGATACGCGAAATTACCTGTCCAAACGGGGAATTTTCCCTAGCAAGCCGCCCTATTTGAAGCGAACTTGCCCGCCTTACCGCTTGAATCCTCCCCTTTTTCGATGAGCCATACCATCTCCTCACGGGCGAACGTCGATCTGATCGACCAAAAGTACGCCGAATGGAAGAGCGACCCCCTTTCCGTGGACCAGAACTGGGCCATGTTTTTCGAGGGTTTCGAACTGGGCATGGCTCAGCCCGCCCCCGCCAAGGGCGGAGCGGCCGGTAACTCCGGGGCAGTGTCCGCGAACGTCTCCGATCTCGCGACCCATGCCCGCATCATCTCGCTGGTGAACGCCTTCCGCACCCTCGGCCATACCGCCGCCTGGCTCGATCCGCTCGATGTCGTCGCACCGACGCAGCCGCTGCTCAGTCTGGAGCATCTCGGACTCGATCCGTCGCAGATGGAGGACGAAGTCGCGACCGAACTTTACGAAAAAGGCCGCCGCATGAAGTTGCGCGAGATGGTCGACCGCCTCCGCCGCACCTATTGCGGCAAGATCGGCTACGAGGTGATGCACATCCAGACCCCGGAAGTGCGGAGCTGGCTCCTCAAGCGGATCGAGGCGCGCATCGAACGGCCCGCGCCCTCGATCGACAAAAAGAAATTCGCCCTGAAGTGCCTCGCCGAGGCGGAACTGTTCGAGCGTTTCCTCCATCGCAAGTATGTCGGGCAAAAGCGCTTCTCGCTCGAGGGGGGCGATTCCCTGATGGTGGCTCTCAATGGTCTGTTGCGGAAATTCCCCGAGCACGACATCGCCGAGATGGTGATGGGCATGGCCCACCGCGGCCGTCTCAACGTGTTGGCGAACCTGCTGCGCAAGCCGCTGACCATGCTTTTCTACGAGTTCTCGGACAATTTCGTGCCGAATCTCGTGGCCGGGGACGGCGACGTGAAATACCACCTCGGTTTCGAGTCGAACCACGAGGTCGACGGCAAGTGGGTGAAGATCCAGCTCGCCGCCAACCCCAGCCACCTTGAGGCGGTCAGTCCGGTGGTGGAGGGGAAGGCCCGCGCCCGCCAGCGTGCCCGCGACGCGCAACGCCGCGACTCCTTTGTCGATCGCGATGAGGTGGTGCCGGTGTTGATCCACGGGGACGCCGCCTTTGCCGGACAGGGCAGTGTCGCCGAGACGCTGAACCTCTCCCAGTTGCTTGGTTACCGCACCGGCGGCACGATCCACATCGTGGTGAACAACCAGATCGGTTTCACGACGACTCCGAAGGATGCCCGTTCCTCCGTCTACTGCACCGACGTGGCGAAGATGATCGAAGCGCCCGTCTTCCACGTGAACGGTGATTCGCCCATGGATGTCCTCTACGTCACCGAGCTGGCCCTCGATTTCCGCCAGCAATTCGGCCGCGACGTCGTGATCGACATCGTCTGTTACCGCCGTCACGGTCACAATGAAGGAGACGAGCCCGCCTTCACCCTGCCCAAGACCTACCGCGAGATCAGCCAGCACGACACGCCGCTGGCGCTTTTCCGACGGGAACTCGTCGAAGCCGGCGACCTCACCCATGAGGAAGCCAACGCGATCGAGAACGAGTACCAGGCCAAGCTCGACAGTGAGATGGCCGAGCTCGAGGCCGCCAACGAGACCGGCACCGGGCATACCCTCGCCGAGCCGGCCGAGCCGCCGCAGCCGGAGTATTCCCACGATCCCTGTCCGACCGGTGTCGAAGTCGAAACGGTGCGGGCGATCGGTCGCCGCATCTCCGAGGTGCGCGGCTCCGTGAAGGTGAACCAGAAGCTGGAAGGACGTTTCCTCAAGCCCCGCAAGGATGCGATCGAGTCCGGCAAAGGCATCAACTGGGCTTTCGGCGAGTCGCTCGCTTTCGGCACGCTCATCAAGGAGGGGATCGCGGTGCGTCTATCCGGTCAGGATTGCCGTCGTGGCACCTTCAGCCATCGCCACGCGGTACTCTACGATCCCGAGACCCGCCAGCGCTACACGCCGCTGAACCACCTCGAGTCAGGACAGAAGGCCAAGCTCTGGGTCTACAACAGCCACCTCTCCGAGTTCGCGGTGTTGGGCTTTGAATACGGTTATTCCCTCCTCGCTCCTGATGCGCTCGTACTCTGGGAAGCCCAGTTCGGTGACTTCGCGAACGGAGCGCAGGTCATCATCGACCAATTCATCGCTTCCTCCGAATCCAAGTGGGGACGGGCGAGCCAGCTCGTGATGCTGCTTCCCCACGGTTACGAAGGGCAGGGTCCGGAACACAGCAGCGCCCGTCTTGAGCGCTTTCTGCAGCTCTGTGCCGGCTGCAACATGCAGGTGTGCAACCTCACGACGCCCGCGCAATACTTCCACGTGCTGCGTCGCCAGAAGAAGCGTGATTTCGTCAAGCCTTTGGTGATCATGACTCCGAAGAGCCTTTTGACGCATCCGGAGTGTGTCTCCTCGATTGAGGAATTCGGCGAGGGCACCTCATTCCAGGAGGTGATCGACGACACCACTCCCGAACGGGGAGCGGCCGAGCGCATCAGCCGCCTGATTTTCTGTTCGGGCAAGGTTTATTACGACCTGCTCGAATATCGCCGCAAACATGAGATCACGAATGCGGCCATCATCCGCCTTGAGCAGATCTATCCCTTCCACGCGGATCGTGTCGCCGAAATCGCCGCCGGGTATCCCAATGCCACGAAATGGGTCTGGTGTCAGGAAGAGCCGCTCAACATGGGGGCCTGGACCTTTGTCGGCCCCCGTCTGCAGAAAATCTCCGAGCTTCGCGTGCGTTACGCCGGCCGCGACACCGCCTCGAGCCCGTCCAGCGGCTCCAAGGCGATCCACAAGAAAGAGCAATACCGTCTCCTCGAGGAGGCCTTCAGCAAATAAGCGAAGGCTTCAATCCCTGTTTCCCGAATCCCACCCCACGCTTGTTTTTCAGCCCCTGCCTCCCATCATGTCGCACGAGATCAAGATCCCTTCCGTCGGCGAGTCGATCACTTCCGCAACCCTCGGTGCCTGGCACAAGGCCGAGGGAGAATATGTCAAAGCCGGTGAGGTCATCCTCACGATCGAGACCGACAAGATCACGACGGAACTCGAGTCGGATCGCGCCGGTGTGCTACACCAACTCGCCGCCGTGGGTGACGAGCTCGCCATCGGCGCACCGGTCGCGAGCATCGATGAAAGTGCCACGCCTCCCGCGGACGCTGCGCCTGCGGCGGCCGCCCCGGCGAAGGAAGAGGCGGCGCCCGCCGCGAGTGCCGCACCTGCCGGGGAGTCCTCCGGGGTGAAAGCCACTCCCGTGGCGCGCAAGGTCGCGGAAGGAGAGGGGATCGACCTGAGCCGTGTCAGCGGCACGGGCACCGGAGGGAAAATCACCAAGGCGGACGTCCTCGACGCCGCCAACGCCAAATCCGGCGAAGCGGCGCCAGCCGCTCCTGCCGAGGCGGCGCCGGGTGCGAAGCGGACCACGCGCAAGAAGATGTCGCCGCTGCGCCGCAAGATCGCCACCCACCTGGTCAATGCCCAGCATGAAGCCGCCATTCTCACGACCTTCAACGAGGTGGACATGAGCGCGGTGATGGATCTGCGCAAGCGCCTTCAGGACGACTTCACCGCCCGCAACGGGGTGAAGCTCGGCTTCATGTCTTTCTTCATCAAAGCCGTCGTCGAGGCGCTGAAGTCGGTGCCCGCGGTGAACGCCCGCATCGAGGGGGAGGAGATCATCGAGCACCATTTTCACGACATCGGCGTCGCCGTCGGCACCGAAAAAGGTCTCGTCGTGCCGGTGATCCGCGATTGCGATCAAAAGAGCTTCGCGCAGATCGAAAAAGACATCGTCGATTACGCCGTCAAAGCCC